>JAOZSM010000277.1 GCA_029939675.1 Fidelibacterota bacterium | reverse complement strand
GAATGATAGTTTCTCATCGGCTGACTGGACACTCTGGCTTGGAATGGCCCCAGGGGGAAGATACGTATTCAGTCTATGCAGCAGGTTTGTGGTTTGCCGGGAAGGTGAATGGTCAAATCAGAACCGCTGTTGCTGAATATGGTCCTGAATTTACACCCGGAGCCTGGGGGGCTGATGGCAATGATCCTGCAGATAAGCTTTACAAAGTAAATATCAGTGACCTTCCAGACCCGGAAGCTAACCCGGATTTTGCTACCTGGCCTGTTCATCAGGGGGCCCCCTGGGTTGACGAAGATGGTGATGGTGTCTACACGCCACTGCCCGATGGGCCGGATCACCCAGATTTTATTGGCGATCAGGTTATCTACTATGTCATGCACGACGGAATTCAGGATAACCATGGAATATTTAATACTGAACCGCTTGGTATCGAGGTGCATGTTACCATCTGGGGGTATAGTGCAGACAATACTTTTGCAGACATGCTGTTTTTCAAATCCCAATTATATAACAGGGGTGGCAACACTATTGATTCTTTACATTTTGGTATTTGGGCCGATCCTGACCTGGGTGATGCAGTTGACGACTGGGTGGGCTGCGATATTGGCAGGAATCTGGGGTATTGCTATAACGATGGGAGTGACAATGCATATGGAGCAGCCGCTCCAGCCGTTGGGTTTGATCTACTTCAGATAGCTGTCCCAAGTGAAGATCCTGCAGATGAACAGTATTGTTTTGATCAGTTACTTTCAGGTTACCAGAATATGCCAATGCAGACTTTCCTTAAATACGAATGCGGTGGGGCCTTTTGTAACCCTAATACTGCACAACAAGCCTACTACAATATGATGGGTTTAGATCACATTGGCAGTCCAATCATCAATCCGGCTAGTGGGGGAGTGACCACCCTTATGGTTTCAGGGGATCCACAGTTAAATGTTGATGATACTGATCAAATCTGGGTTGATAGTGATGATTCTCGTTCTGGAGATCGTTACATGTATCTTGGATCAGGTCCTTTTACGCTTAATCCCAGCGACTCTGCTGAAATAATATTAACCCTGCTCCATGGTCAGGGGAGTACCTCGATTAATTCGATCACTGCCTTAAAGTATAACAGTGATATCGCCCAGGCTCATTACAATAATCATTTTGCTCCGATATCAGCACCCCCAGAACCTGAGCTCAGAGTCACCGCTTTAAGTGGCGAAATTATTCTTGAATGGGAACCTAATGCCGAATTATTGCGATCAGGATATGAACATAGCTATCAATTCGAGGGTTATAATATTTATCAGCACACAGGTCCGGATTCTACCAGTGACCGAATCCTGTTGGCGACCTTTGATCTGAAAAATGGTGTGACTCAGATATGGGACAATGTATTCAATTCTGACTTTGGTGAAATTATTTTTCAACCGATTCAATATGGTACTGACAGTGGAATTCAACGCTTCCTGGTGATTAATGAAGATGCGCTGAACAGAAATGCGAGTTTAATCGATGACCGGGAATACTATTATTCGGTTACAGCATATGCCTACAACGGCGCATTAAAGCCAACTGCCCTGGAATCAAATTCCACAATTCAATCCGTACGACCTCAGACCGATATCGATCAAACACCCGGTATGGATATCGAATCTGATATCACGGTTAGTCACACTGGGCTGGCAGATGCAGCAGTCGAGTTAATGATCATAAATCCTTATCTACTTACAGGTGAGACCTATGAGATCTATTTTGATCAACAGCACTATTACCAGCTTCCTGACGAGACCTGGGCAAAAACGACTGACACGAGTTCAGCTTCAGGTCATGAATATGAAACTATCTCACATTGGAACCTCAGGAACTCAACTGGGACGGTTCTGCTTGAAGATCAAACCATCCTGAATGGTGTTGAATACCATTACATTACTGAAGCTGGTGTCCTTACGGCAGGGGCCGGTGATGTCGGTACCACCTCACTTCCGGTTATTGATGGTTTTCAGTTAAATGTGGTAGGTAGCTATGCTGTTCCAGAAAAAGAGACTTTTATTACTCATGTAGGAAATGGAAGCTATGATTGGGCTTCTCAGGCGACTTTTGGATGGGCCGCTACTTCCTGGGCGATTGATACTTATGGTTATGGTACAAGCAACATTGATCTGCTTCAACAGGACTATGAAATTCGCTGGACTGGTGAGTATGGAGCGGTAGGGGATGTGAACGGAGATGGATCGCTTTTATATCATACCATAAAAGATGGAACCGGGTCTTTGGCTACCTGGATCGGTGCCCAAAATTATCTGGCTGTAGATCATCCAGACTATAACGGTAATGATTATTTCCAGATACGGATTCCATTTGAAGTTTGGAACCTGGATACTGATGAACAGATATCTGTAATTATCTATGATCGTCGACAAAATCCTGGAGAGGGCGGTGATTTCTTTGCCTTCAATCCCAACGACCGGATGTATTTCTTAATTTGGAACGAAGCCTACGATGAATCAGTTGTTTATGCTGACGCTGTTAATGGGGAGTATCTCACCTGGAATCTGATTTCATGGTCTTCGGAATGGGTAACTGGTGATGTCAGTAAGATTACCTATGCTAATCCTTTACAATTAGGCAAAGATACATTTTCCTTTACCACCATTGCACCTACAATGAAGAACTTTGATTCTAATCTGATTAAGGTCTGGCCCAACCCTTACATGGGACGCAACCCTGAACAACAGGGGCAGCATGATCATCGCATTCATTTTATCAATCTTCCTGATCAGGCTACCATTAATATTTATAATCTGGCAGGACAACTCGTGCGTGTTCTGGATCATTCAGGATCACAGCAAGCAGTCTGGGATATTCGCAATTATGAAAACAGGCTGGTTACCTCTGGGATGTACATTGCCGTGATTACTACTGACGCTGGTCAACATATTTTAAAACTGGCTGTGATTATTCCCAATGGCTGAGAGTCTACATTTATCTATGCCACGTTACGCGTATTCTGAAGTTATACTTTTTTCAGCTCCAACCAGCACTTAACTAACCCACCCCCAGCCCCTCCGAGGAGGGGACTCGGTTCGCCTTTTGGCTCACTGATAGGCCTATCGTGCCACAGCGAAGTGAAAATGGTATTAAACTGCTATTATACCAATAACTGATTTTATTCAATGCTGATTCAATTAGTTTAGATGCTAATTAGGAGTCACCATTGTCATTAGCTGCTGCCATCGGATACGTCATCGGTATTATTGTTTTTGCCCTGTTCATGCGCCGCTATCGCAGGCGCTTGATTACCCGAAACATGGTCGAAGCTGAAGCTAAACGTTAGAAGTAGAGAAAGGGATACAACCATGATTAATACTATTTGGATTGTCTTAATGGGCGGCGGGATTCTGGTCGCTGCCTTCCAATGTCTGGGTCTTGATTACAGCAGTGCTGCCGGACTGGTGCTGGAACCCAGTTTTGTGCCCCTTACCGATCTTACCAAAGGTTTATTCAGCTCCGCCAAAGCAGCAGTTAACCTGGCCCTTGGTCTCATCGGAATTATGGCGTTGTGGCTGGGGCTAATGAAGATCGCTGAGGAATCCGGACTGGTAAAAATCTTTGCCAGAGCCGTGCGACCAGTTATGATTCGCTTGTTCCCGGAAGTACCACCGGATCATCCGGCCATGGGTGCCATGGTGATGAATATTG
>JAOZSM010000276.1 GCA_029939675.1 Fidelibacterota bacterium | reverse complement strand
TGGTTGGTGCTTTTGTAACCATGATTATCCAGAGTAGCAGTGCCACAACGGTTATGCTTGTGAGCTTTGTTCAAGCCGGCCTGATGACCTTTGTACAAAGTCTTGGTGTCATTCTTGGTGCAGATATTGGGACGACCATTACTGCGCAGTTAGTTGCGTTCAAACTAACTGATTACGCCTTACTTATGATTGCCGTTGGATTTGGCTTGATGATGTTCGGTAGGAACGAGAATCAGAAAAATATTGGTGAATCGATTCTTGGTTTTGGAATTCTATTCTACGGCATGAAATTAATGTCCGATGCCATGAAACCACTCCGCACCTTTGAACCATTTATTACCATGTTATCCCACCTTGAAAATCCCATACTCGGTCTGTTGGTCGGAACGGCCTTTACAGCATTGATCCAAAGTAGTAGTGCTTTCACTGGTATTATCATCGTGCTGGCACAGCAAGGATTGCTTAGTCTGGATGCTGGTATTCCTTTGATCATGGGCGCCAATATCGGGACCTGTGTTACGGCTGGATTAGCCAGTATTGGTGCCTCCCGTGAAGCCAAGCGGGTGGCTATGGCTCATGTTATGTTCAAGATCACTGGGGTATTGCTCTTTATATTCTGGATCCCCTGGTTCGCCGATATCATTCGGTCTATATCACCTGCATCTGATGCTGTTGGAATAACCAAGCTTAGCTCAGAAGTTCCGCGTCAGATTGCCAATGCTCACACCATCTTTAATGTAGGCCTCGCTCTGGCTTTCATCCCATTTACGGCCTTTTTTGCCAAAATTATTATGAAGATCTATCCTGACATGGAAGATGAGAAAGATCTCACTATTGCCACTTGGCACCTGGATGAATCTGCTGTTGAGACACCACCATTGGCTCTGGATTTGGCTCGCGCTGAGATCAACCGTATGGCCAAGATCACAAAACGCATGCTGGAAGCATTTATCAAACCATTTTTAGAAGATGACCCCGGGATGGATTGTGTACATCCGCAGTTAACCCTCATGGAGGGGATCGAAATGCGGGAAAAGAAAATTGATTTTCTGGAGTTCAAAGTAAAGAATTACCTACTCCAGATCGGACAGCAGCAACTGTCTGACACGCAGATCACCGAAGTCTTTGGCATGATCACCATCTCTAGCCATTTGGAGAGTATTGGGGACGTTGTTGAGCATAATGTGATGCCTTTGGTTGCAAAAAAACGCGCTCTGGACCTGGACTTTTCTGATGAGGGGAAAGAAGAGCTTATTCGCTATCACTTAAAAGTTGTTAAGCAAATCGCCAGGTTGCAAAAAACTTTTGCCGAATTAGACCCTAAACGCGCCCGCAAAGTGATGACCAAGCAGGAAAAATATTTGAATCTTGAGGAAGAGTATCGCATATCCCATTTGCAACGTATGCATGCAGCTCGCCAGGAAACTCTGAAAACCCATGAGATTCATACTGAGCTATTGGAGCTCATGAAACGGATCAATGTCTATACTGGTGAAATTGCCATGATAATTCTCGATCTAAATGAAATTGAATAAAAATAAGGAAGAGATATGAAATTTATTGAAAAACCGATTATTGCCTTCAGCCTAGTAGTGTTGTTGGGAGCCTGTGTCAGTCAAACTCCTGCTCCTGAACCAGTGGTTGAAACCAAAGCTGTTGTTAAAGCCCAGCCTGCATATTTTCTCAATTCCAGTGAGTATAAATTATTACTCAACCCTGAAATGTTTGAAGATTATAAAGCTGGTTTTGAAGCATACTGGAATATCATTAACGAAGTAGCCCTGGCGGAAGGAATTCCAGTCATCGCTTCTGAGCATCCCATGAAGCTCAAGCACAAAGAAGTCAGCTTTTTTGACACACCTGATCTTGATCTGCGTAAAAATGGCTATTTACTTCGCCAAAAACAAAAATATAAAAAAGGTGAAAAAACATCTGGTTATGAATATGGCGTGAAATTCCGTCGCACGGTACCGGCTGAAGCACTGTCAGTGGATCTGTCCCTGGCAGAGGGCTATACGCCGAAATATGGTGAGATCGAACTGGAATCAGATATCGTTTACAATTCTGTTGCCAATGGTGCGACACACACCACCTATTCCATCTCAAATTCAATCAAAATTGATGACCAACCCGAGCTGAATATTAACACTTTTACAAAGATCTATCCTGCCCTGAAGAGCTTGGGGATCACTAAGGGCACCGCACTGGTTAAAGTTGCTGGTATTTCGGCTGATGAGTGGATGGTAGTACCCGGCAAGCTTGACTTTGGTGATGGACTTTATGGTCGTATGGATATGACGATCTGGATCCTGGAAACTGAAGCTGGTCAAGTTTTGATTCCGGAATTCTCGTTTGATCATCCATTCTTTGAAGACCGTCATTTTGACAAGCAGGCAATGTTGCGTTGTACCAGTTTTATTGATAAACTGCAATCTGCATATCCAGAGTGGGTTGTTCCCGGCACCTTAAAAGCAGCAGCTCTTTTTGATATGGCCCAATAAGCGAAACTGTCGAATGCATACTCGTAAGTATGGTGTCTCTAGATTTCTAGACCTTTCATTGGTCAAGCGATGCGTGGGCACTTATCCTGAACACAACTCACAGAACAGAATTGGATCAAAATGAACGCAATCTCAAAATTCTTTAACTTCTGGCACACTGGTATCGATAAACCGGTGACCATGGCTGCTGATAAGATCAAAGCAGTCTACAATCGAAAACGTAACAGCGTCATGTGGTCTGTGGTATTTGGCTATGGTATCTTTTACATAGGCCGTCTCACCATGTCAGTTGCCAAAAAACCCATGATGGATGCTGGCATTCTGGACGCTACCCAACTGGGAATCATTGGTTCCCTCATGTTTTACACATATGCCTTTGGAAAACTGACCAATGGCTTTCTCGCTGACCGGGCAAATATTTCCAAGTTTATGTCAACAGGACTGGGAATCTCAGCCGTTGTAAACCTGATATTCGGTTTCACTACAGTATTTTGGGTATTTGCTGTACTGTGGGCGATCAATGGTTGGTTCCAATCGATGGGTTCTGCTCCATCTGTCGTTAGTATTACACAGTGGTTCAGTCCGAAAGAACGTGGTACTCGGTATGGAGTCTGGGCAGCATCACATAACATTGGTGAAGGTCTGACATTTATTGGAACTGCCACGGTGGTTTCTATCTGGGGCTGGGAGGCTGGTTTTATTGTCCCCGGTGTTATCTGTATGGTTGTTGCTGTGATTATATTTTTCACGCTCCAAGATCGTCCAGAAACCTATGGCCTACCTGCAATAGCAGAATTTAAAGGCGAGGCCAGTGGCGAACCAAAAGCAAAAAAATCTATTAAAGATATCCAACTGAGCATTTTGAAAAGCCCTGTTGTGATCAAAATTGGTATCTCAGCGACTTTTCTCTACATCGTTCGCTATGCAATTCACAGTTGGGGTCCCCTTTATTTGCAGGAAGTAAAAGCGCTTAGTTTGATTGAGGCTGGTTCTGTTATGGGAATTGCCACCATGTTTGGGCTAGCTGGAGCAATGTTCTCAGGCTGGTTTTCAGATAAGTTTTTTAATGCCAGACGCAGTCGGCCAGCCCTAATTATGGCGATCGTACAAATATTCAGTTTAGTGTTAATCTACTTACTACCAGCGAATAGTCGCATTTTGACCATTGGTGCTTTTGGCCTGTTTGAATTTGCC
>JAOZSM010000275.1 GCA_029939675.1 Fidelibacterota bacterium | reverse complement strand
AAGCGTCTCCGGGCAGATAATTTCTGACGTTCATAGCGTTGGTTCACATGGGTCATAATTTTATTTCTTTATTCTCATCAGCTTCATAACGCTTAAAGAAACCTTCCTCAGTTGCTGTAAATAGGGGAATCTTGGTGAAGGTAACCTTCAGACAATCCTTCTCAGGGCAAGCACCCACACATTTGAAACACATCATACAATCATCAGTTACGATATTCTTGCTTATCACATCATCTGCAATTTCCCGGATGCCCACATCGCAGACCCGGGAACAGTTTCCACATTTGGTGCAAAGATCTCCGTTTTTGGTGAGTCTCAAAAATGCAAATTTTGAGAAAATAAACTGGAGCGCACTCATGGGACAAAACAGACAGAAGAAGCGTTTCTTGACAAAGGCTCCCACAAAGAACAAGCCCGTAACAATCATCCCGAGAGCGGACATGACCAGTGTCGTTGGTGAACTAAAGTCGATAACCAATTGACTGGTATCTCCAGCAAACAGGGGTAGGACTGTCCGCCCAGGGCATACCTGACAAAAGGGCGAAGCCATGTCATGAGAGGCATGGGGCAGCCCTAATATTGAATTACTCATACTTAGTGAAATACCAATCAATAAAACCAGGAGGATATATTTGATCAGTTTTAATCGCTTGAAATTATTATCCTCATAACGGGCAAAGCGAAAACCCATTTTGCGTCTCAGACCTGTAATCCAATCCTGAATGGTGCCCAATGGACAGACAAAGCCACACCAGGCCTTATTCAGGAAGAGAAAAAATACCAGGAACAGTCCCAAACCTTTGAGAATAGCAACGCCACTATAACTGGCCAGGTTGGCCCAGGTTGTATGAAACTGATGCTGGATAGCAATCAGGTAACAGGTGCCACCACTGGCCGGGTTATAGGGACAAGCAAAAGTGGGGATGCGCTCACTAATTGATATATGGGCCAAGCCACCATACATGAGCAGGATGAAAGTCAGAATCTGAATGATAATCCGGAAACGATTAATGTCTCCATTATTCAGAAAAGTACTAATCTTTTTCACTGAATACGATCTCCCTATAGTCATGGCTGGTTTTCCGACGGTAAATGAATATGCCCAGACCAATGACCACCATGGTGATCAGCATGGTGAATAAACCCCAAACGGTTGAGGTATATATCTCCGTGGCTGGTCGATATTTTTCAGATACGCTGGTCTGGTATTCGATGGCTTGGTAGGGATGACCTTGAAATTCACCTGCTGCTTGGACAACATAATCGGCAACCAGCAGGTAATGATAAATATCACGGTTATGAAATTCTTTATCCCTGGCAAAATATTCACCGATAAACTCAAAGCTGACTTTGCCTTCACTCCCTGTTTGCTTTGATTTCTGCCAGCCCTGGTGGGTGGTCATGGTCACATTCACACCTGACACAGGCTCGCCATAGGCCAGGAGTTGATATTCTATGACATCACCCGATTTGATGAAAGTGTGAAAATCCTCCCATTGAACCCGGGTCCGGACAATTTCCAGGGGAATATTCTCACCACCATAATACGGACCGAGCTTGCGGGAGACATGGTTATGCCCCATGCGACAACTGTGGTTCATCAGTTCGGATTGGATGGTGGATATCTTCAGGGTTTCGTGCTCAAGTTGTTTACCCAGGAAATAGACATTATAAAAGCCTTCTCCCAAACCCTTCAAGCGTAACTCAAGACCACCCTCAACCCCGGCAAGTTCATATTTAACCACATCTTTTTCAGGAGAGAGGACCCTTATCTCAAGGCTATCAAATCCAAATTGATCGGGGTAGCCAGCTTCCAACACTGAAGCCCCCTGGCGTAACCATAAGGCCAGAGTTGTCGGTCCCCGCCCTCGTTGTTTAATCGAAGGCAGTCGATGCATGCCAGCCGGTTTTATTTGCGGCGCTCGTTCTGGGGGAGGTATCTGAGAAAGCCATAGAACTCCCGTATCGGTCCCGGAAAACAGGAGCGATGCAGAAAGTAGCAGGCTGTATATTGTTCGCTTCACTTCATACCCTCTAGAAATTGATTCCAAATGTCATGCTAAAATTACGGGGCCAGCCTGGGTAGAAACTCTCGACCCATTCATACTCTCTGGTTCGATAATTAAAGGCACTCCTGGCAGCAGCTGAGGTAGCATAGTGCGTATCCAGAACATTGTTAATACTAACTGATGCAAAGTATCGCTTATATTTGTACCGTACTTTTGCATTGACTAAGCTGTGGCCTTCGTAAATGTGCAGTTCCTCATTGTCCATGAAAAACTTATCCAACCATTTATAGTCCAGGTTGATGGACATATTCTCGAACAGGGTGAGTCGAATACCAGTTCCAACTTGATTCTCAGGGGTTTTAGTGAGTGCATTTCCTTCATAATCTGGATGGTCAGTAAAGGCAGTTTTGAGATAAGCGTAATTTAGATAGACCATCATATTCCTGGTGATCATGGCATTGATGGATGTCTCCAGACCTTTGTGCTCAGTATCTCCGATATTCTCGTAGAATTCAGTTTCTTCATCTTTAACGATCTGATCCACAAAATCCATTTTGAATGCTGATACCTGATAATGAACCCGATACCCTAAACTACCCCGAACACCGATTTCAATATTTGTCAAATATTCTGGTTTTAAATCAGGATTACTCTCAGGGTCTGAGCTAAACAGGTTATCCATTTCCGGAGGGTTAAATCCACGGCCCCAATTGCCAAAAATGGTTAGCCGCTCTGATGGATTATAGGCCAAACTCAGTTTTGGGCTAATTGCTCCCAGACTTGTATTTGCCGATGTATTAGAGCTATCAGGTTCAAAATCATCCTGCCAGTCGTAGGCCACATTGTCATAGCGGACCCCTAGAGTAGTTATCAAATTTGCCAGGATTGAAATATCAGCTTGTACATAAGTACCTGTAATATTGTACTTGCTTGTTCCATTCCCTGTTAGCTCACCAACAACTCCAGTCTCCGAGTCTCGTTTAAAGGTCTTCGATATGCCGGTTTCCTGATCATGGCTGATTCCGGTTGCTAGTCGTACTCTTTCCTGCATAATACTTGTGTGCAGTTGAATTTCACCACCAACAAGGCCAAGATCACTAACACCAAATAAATTGTCCCTGTAGTGTCCTTCCGAAAAACGACTCCGATAATACACATTGGTGATTAGATTCGAGTTCAGACCAAAATCTATTGCATGTCTCGCTCCCAAACGGGCTAATGTCATATCGCTACCGGTATATTTACTGGAGCTGACTGTTTCACCATTTTCATATTGTTCACGGGTCAGTGAACCGGAATAATCAATCACTGATTCTGAATAGTCAAACGTGACATCCAATGACCCAATGGATTCAAATTTTGTTGATAAACGAGTATTGATTTTTTGGGTCTCGAAGGTGTTCCGGTCGAGATACCCATCAGAGGAATAGGCCAGAGCATTGACATACATCCCCACATTACCAAGTGTCGTCCCGATTTGTCCAGAGTAGCGTTTTGAATTATAAGCACCGCCTGTATAACTGAGAGAACCCTCAAGCTCCTCTGGTGCTTTTTTAGTGACAATATTGATAACACCGGTTATCCCATTGGGGCCATATAGGGCTGACACGGGACCTTTCAAAATTTCAACCTTTTTAGCATTTTCTAGATTGAGACCCTCAAAAACTGAGCGTCCCATGGCTTCATTGACTGAAAT
>JAOZSM010000274.1 GCA_029939675.1 Fidelibacterota bacterium | reverse complement strand
AAGTGAGCCGAAAGGCGAACCAAGTCCCCTCCTCGGAGGGGTTCGGGGTGGGTCCGTTCACCGCAGATTGGAAGTGCAATTAGTATAAATACAACCGCATAAAGTAAGTAGAGTTGTGTTCTTGTTTTTCAATGCTTTGTGTCCTCTGTACTCTCAGTGGTTAGACTTTTTAGGGGACTGTTACTTCGGACTTTCGACTCAATAATGCTCATGCGGATGCCGACTCAGGGAATGGGGCACTTCCAGGCGGTGCGCTTTCATGAGCTTTGCATTAGCTAGAATTTCCTGGGGATGGCCCACCTTGATAATTTTTCCATTGTCTATCAGGACCATTTGATCGCAGGTTTCCAGAACCAGTTCCAGATCATGGGTGGCTAAAATCAAAGTTCCACCCCATTCATGAAACATATTAATGAAATTTCGACGTCCCTGTGGATCTAACTCACGGGTGGGCTCATCAAAAAGAGTAAGTGATGAACGTCTGGCCAGACAAGTTGCCAGACACACTTTACGCCGTTCACCATAACTAAGATGGTGGGCTGACCGGTGCTCAAACCCGGTTAAAGCAACCTGCTCCAACACTTCCCGGGCCCGTACTTCAATTTGTCTTTCAGTTAAACCAAGTGTGTCCAATCCAAAACAGACATCCTCCACCACTGTTGGCATAAACAGCATCTCATCAGGATTTTGGAAAACGAAACTCATGCTTTTGCGTAATTCATCAGCTGTTTCCGGTGTGAGCAAGGTCGCTCCAATTTGGATTTCACCCTGGACCTGAATCAGTCCGGCAATCGCCATGAGTAAAGAAGTTTTTCCAGCACCATTGGGACCAACCAGAGCGGTTTTGGAACCACTTTCCAAATTTAAATCGATCTCGTTCAAAGCCTGTATGCCATCACTATAGGTGAATACCAGATTGCTTATTTGAATTTGGCTCATGATAGATCTCCCGTAAATCCTCTCATTTGCATGGCGTGGTAGACCCGCTCCGCCCGTTCATAACTGCGCACCAGTAACAGACCCACAATATTTGCATAGACCTTGATTCGCTGCCACCCGTGGACTGTTGAATGCCGCATCTGAAGCGCCCGTTCCAGAGCTTCAATTTCGCCCACCAGCAGAAAGAAGTAACGGTACATAAAGGCTAAAATAATAATAAATAGCTTGGGAAATCCCCACCGGGAAAGTTCCTTTAAAATCTCATGAAAAGGAGTCGTTGAAGTAAGCATGAGTAATGTAAAAATGCTTAGCAGTGATTTGAACAGGGTTGCTACCATTTGGGCCAACGTAAAATTACCCGAGAAATAATTTACAGTAACAATGAGAGCTGAAAAGGGCAGCACTAAAGCAGATCGAGTTAATAGAAAGAAAAATGGTACCTGAGAGATTAGAGCAGTTACCAGAGCCAGAATTCCATATACACAAAAACCGACAAGCGCATTTTTATAGCCCAATAAAGGCAACCCGATCAAAAGTACAGCTAAAAAAAGGAAGGTGGATTTGATCTTCAGAGCAGGTGATAGTCGGTGAATAGAACTATTCAGATTAGCATGCCGATCGATAAATGCGTGTTTCATGAATTTAGGACCATTTCAGGTTTGACCCTGAGTAGAAAATCCAGGATGAGCAAGGTGATGACACCTTCAATTAACCCGGTTACACCATAGATCAACAGCATGGTTTTAAACGCACTTGAAAACTCTAACATACCTGATAACGAAAGCTCCGCTGCACATAGCAGGGCTGAAATTAATCCGGATAGTGTTCCGGCAACAATAACAGCCAAACGCTTTCCTGGAATAAGCCTATAGATACCGTATCCGATAAAACAGCCCACCACAGCCATGTTCAGGATATTTGCCCCCAGACTGAAGATGCCACCATGCTGGAAGAGGATCGCCAGTGCCAGAAGTGAGACCGACATGATAATGAATCCAGCCAACGGTCCCAGAAGAATGCTAATCAACAGCGCACCCGTTAAATGAATTGACGTTCCAACACCGATGGGAAAACTAAATAGCTGGATCATGAAGACAAAGCTGGCCAAAAGACCCATCAGGGGAATCTGCTCGGGTTTTATGCGCTGATTTACTTTGTTAATGCTGTAAGCCAGAGTTACTGCCGCTGCACCAACAGTGACTAGCGTTACAGGAGTATTTAAAAACCCATCAGGAATGTGCATGCTGGTCTTTGCGTCGTTTTGCCAGGAAGTACCAGCCGCAGAAAATAAAAAGAATGTAGCCCACACCGGAAATAACCTTTTGCCAGCGTGGGATAGGAGCGTTTTCCTGGGGAGTTGAGCTTTGTTCATTAACAGATACTTCGATGACCTTTCCATGTCCCAAGCCATCAGAAACTTCCACAGTCCATAACCCCGCCGTGTCAGGCTTGAACATGAACACACCGTTTTCATCAGTGAGACCTTCCTGAAATTCAAACTCTGTTTCACCAGGTCGAAAAATCGACACATCAGCAAAATCCAATGGTGCCCCATCATCATAATGAACGGCCACACCATAACCCGGATGTACCAGGCTATGGGAAACACCATGCCCTAAAAGTTGGGGGGTGATTATCAACATACAGAAGAGCAGGATGCGCAACATCTTAATCGCCTGCATAAAATGAATAGGAGGCCGTTTGCCTTCTGAAGTGGCAAATTGCGATACTGAGGCCTTGTGTGCCTGGGACAATCGTACTAACCCCATGACGATCCATACTCAAAGACCTTCCTTCTTGGCCCCCAGTGGTCAGGCTGATGGGTACTTTCACAGATTCACCGCCTGCCATGACTCTCAGCGTGAAGGGTGAATCGCCGGGAATAATTTCCAGCTCATCAGCTTTAACGGGGCTTATTACATTTAGATTTGAACCCACCCGAATTTGTGTTTTCAGTAGGTAGTTAAAGGGGCCCTTATTGCGTTTTCTCAGTTTAACCTGGATGGTGTATATTCCAGATTTCAGCGGAAGAAAATGACAGATGTGCTCTTGTTCATCAATCTGGAAATTAAGCGGTGTCTCACGCCCATCTGCATCAATCACTCTGGCTATTTGAATCAAATTACTGTTAATTAAAAATTCACTCTCTTCTCCCAAATGACCACTTCTGATATGGATTGTGATCGAGTCTCCGGGGTGATAGCTGGGGGCATCTGTATACAGCCAATGCTCATGGGCATTCAGCGGAAATACACTCAACAAGAGCAGCGTTAGTGAGAGGGCTCTTCGCATAAATTAGAAGCGATACATAAGCGTGATATTAGAGCGCGTAGCTCCCTGATTCGGGGCAAATTCCAAACCGGTTTTAAAAACGATGTCCTGCATTCCCAGGGGAAAGTAAATTCCGGGAAGGATGGAATAGTCACCGTTGAGATCACCCAGCAATTCTACGCCGGCTGCAACACCATGAGCATCAGGTGTCAGGGGAGAGCGAAAACCAATTCCCCAACCATAAGCCACTTCCTGACCTTCCAGCTCACCATAGAAGTTCACCAATAGATTACGATGACCTTTGAAAGCTTTGTTAACGATCAGGGCGGCAGCGAAAACCCTTTGTCCGCCTATCAATTCAACACTCCGGGAAAAGGGCTCCTCATAGGCCAGAGTGATCCCTATTTCAAGGGGAGCCTTCTCAGTGATCCGGTACTGTAGCGCAAATGCGATTGCTTCCATAAATGGAGAGGGACCGATCTGCTGGTAGAATTCCA
>JAOZSM010000072.1:12504-13851 GCA_029939675.1 Fidelibacterota bacterium | reverse complement strand
ATTGGCGACCAGGATGAAGATCGTTATCCCATGCCTGCTCAGTCAGGCTATCATGCTTCCGGTCCGTTTTCAAAATATCTTGATATAGTAAAGGAGATGTTGGAGATCATTGCTGACATCACGAGTCACGTAAAGTATGGTCACTCCGAAGTAGGCACGATCAAAAACATTGAGAGCCAGGATCAATATTTGAATGGTAAGTATGCCGAACAATTTGAAGTAGAATTTCTGCCGGCTCCCATTGAATGGGCTGCTGATTACCTGAGCCTGGCCAAATGGGTGGTGCGTAACGTGGCTGATCAATATGGTCTGCTGGCTACTTTTTCACCAAAACTGGAAGTGGGGCTTGCCGGAACCGGACTACATTTCCATATGGAATTATTGCGGGATAATAACAACATCATGACCAATGCTGATGGGGCACTTTCCACTGTGGCCAAACAGGCCATTGGTGGTTTGTTACGCTATGCACCATCGTTAACCGCTTTCGGAAACACGATTGCCGCTTCACATCTGAGACTGGTACCGGGACAGGAATCACCAACCCGCTTATTTTGGAGTGATTTAAATCGTTCTGCCCTGATCCGGGTACCGCTGGGCTGGCGGCATGGTGAAGATATGGCCTCAGTGATCAATCATCGTCTGAAGGATCGTTATCGTTCACCTTTCAAACGGCAGACTATTGAACTACGCAGTCCTGATGGCTCTGCTCATATCCATCTCCTGTTGGCTGGCATAACTCAGTCCATTATTTACGGGCTGGATCACGGTGATGTTTCCCTAAAACTGGCCAATAAACGCTACATCGGCCCAAAAATGAAATCTACTGATGATATACCGGAACTACCCCTTAACTGCTATCAGTCAGCTCAGTATCTCAAAGATGAGGCTGAACTCTATAGCAATCTGATCCCAGACTATATCCTGGAGCATATCTGGCTGCAGCTTGAAGCAGAGGGTGATGAAAACCTGGCTGATGAGTTGGCTAAACTCCCTGAGGACGAACGCAGTCAGAAACAACGGGAGCTCATGCATCGCAGCATTCACGTAGCGTGATTAGTCGGAAGTCTAAAAGTCAAAAGTCCAAAGTCGAAAAGCCTGCCGGGACGAAGCTCGGTCGAAAGGCTTGCCCGGGCGTAGCTCGAAGAGCGCAGCCTGGGTTAAAGACTACTTCATGCCCTTCGTAATGAGCAAATATTCTGGAAAACTTTAGACACGAATAGCACGAATACCTACGAATAGATCAATAAAAAAACTCTGCGCGCTCTGCGTCTCCGCGAGAGAATAAAATCAATCCCGATTTCCCATTTAAAACCACTTCAAGCTCTTCATGCCCTTCATGGTGAG
>JAOZSM010000072.1:0-12404 GCA_029939675.1 Fidelibacterota bacterium | reverse complement strand
CCCGATTTCCCATTTAAAACCACTTCAAGCTCTTCATGCCCTTCATGGTGAGTATAGAAACTGAGAACTTCCTGAAATTTCGTCTAATTCGTTGTAAGAAAAAAATACTCACCAGCTATATTGCCCGCCATGCTAGATAGTCCAATACCATTTGACAGATTTAACAGGAACAGCCGGGTGGTGTTTTTTACCGGAGCTGGTATTTCTGCCGAAAGTGGAATCTCTACCTTTCGGGATCCGGATGGGTACTGGTCAAAATACGATCCCATGAAACTGGCCAGTCCAGAGGGTTTTAAAGAGGATCCTGAACTCGTCCTGCGTTGGTATGCAGCCCGTCGCCAACTCGCTGGTAAAGCTCAACCAAATCCGGGGCACCTGGCTATCACTCAATTCCAGAAACTATTTCCCCATTCTGTGGTTATAACTCAGAATGTTGACGGCCTGCATGCCCGGGCTGGTAATGAACCAGTCTGGGAATTGCATGGAAATATCCATCGGCAGAAATGCCTTAAATGTGCAGAAGAGGTTGCTTTCAACCCGGATAACCCAGATGGGATTAACTATTGTGCCTGTGGAGGAATGTTGAGACCGGATGTAGTCTGGTTTGGTGAGTCATTGTCAATCAGCATCTTAAACCAGGCGTTTGATGCAGTGAAGTCCTGTTCCTTGTTATTTACCATTGGGACTTCAACCCAGGTGTATCCAGCAGCTCAGCTGCCTTTTGAAGCCTTGAATCAGGGGGCGTTCGTGATTGAGGTTAACCCTGAGCCCACACCGTTCAGCGCTAAAGCTGATCTTAGCTTGAGAGATCCGGTGGGAAAAGTCCTGCCTAACTTATACGAGGAATTTTATGCTGCACTTTTTTAAGCCCTTTAGAATATTGGTGCCCCTGGGGCTGATTCTGGTCATTGGTCTGCAATCCTGCGCCTATTACAATACGTTTTATAATGCTGAGGAATATTACGCTGAAGCTCAGAAACTTACCCGGGAAAATCAATCTGAAACTGTTAGTCGCGAGGAGATCAATCTCTACTCCAAGGCTATTGAGAAATCCAAAAAGCTGTTGCAACGCTATCCTGATAGCAAATATCGCGATGATGCCCAGTTCCTGATTGCCAGGGCCTATTATTTCAAGGGTGATTACAGTCTGGCCAAACGCTACTTTGATGACCTGGCGTTGAATTACGGGTCTTCCTCATATGCCAGAGAAGTACCCCTGTGGATGGGTCGCTGCCTGGTTAAACTGGGGGATTTGGATATGGCCCGGCATGAGGCTTCCCGGATCACAAAAGGAAAAACCGGACGGGCTTTGCAAGCTGAAGCATTGCTGCTCATGGGGGAGATCGCAGTCAAACAGGATAGTCTCGATGTAGCAGAGAATTATCTGAGGCTGGTTATTGATCGCTCTCCAGATGGTTTTACCAAGGCCAAAGCTCAATTTCAAGTCGGAAAAATGCGTGAGAATCGAATGGACTATTCGGGCGCACTCGAGGCTTATCAATCCGTTGCCCATTACCGACCTTCAGAATCATTAAAAGTGGAAGCCATTATTCGTCAAACCAGTATGCTCAAAGCTTTAAACCGGGATGAAGATGCCGTAGAGCTTATTCAGGATATGCTGCTAAGTGATAAATTTGTCGATATCAGGGGTCAGTTGGAAGTTGAACTTGGAAAGCTGTATATGGCCATCGGTGATCTGGATCGGGCCGAATCGAAATTAAAGGTTATCCTGGAGGATTATTCCCGAAAAGAAGTGGCTGCTGAAGCGGATTTTGTTTTGGGCGAGTTATATTTAACCAAAAAATATGATTATAAAGCTGCCCGGGAAGCCTATAAAGACATTAAAACTCAGGCTGTCAGATCCCCCTTTGTTGCAAAAGGAGCCCAACGTATCAAGCAAATCGAGCGTTATGAGAAAATTCAGTTCGACTACCTGAATTTGCAGAGACAGATCGCCGGCCTGGCCCTGGTGGTAAAGGAAAAAAAGAAAAGTGCTCCCAAAAGCCGAGGCAACCGGAGTGGCAGATCACGTAGCCGGTCCCGGAGTTCCCAGGCAGATGTTCTGGATGTCCCAAAAGTAACACCTGATACTGAAAAAGACGCAACGTTGGTAGATACAATTACCGTTACCCATGAAGATTCTCTTCGATTTTTCAGTAGTATGGATGCTAACCGTTATTCACTGGCTGAGTATATGCTCTTTGAATTTGCCCGGGTGGACACAACTATTGAGCTTCTGAAGGCTCTGGAGGCTGGTACTCTTGATTCAGCAACTATGCATCAATCAGCCTACATGCAGTATTACGCTCTGGAGTCGATTAGGGGTGACGAGACTGCCGGGGGATTGGCCAAGGAACGCATTCGAACGAGTTATCCAGATTATTATGCAACCATTATGGACAACTCCGGGGTTGAAACTGCCCAATCAGACCCTGACCAGGAGCGATTTTCCCAGATTGCAGTTCTTTTTGAAAATGGACGTTTTACTGATGCCAGCAATCAATACTTGACCATGCGGGAAGATTCCACAGTTTCGCGAGCCTTGCGGGGCAAATCCAGTTTCAACCATGCCTGGCTGAATGATCACTTTCTATTCGACAGGGATGCAGCCCTGGATGCTTACACGTACATGGTAGAACATTTTGCTGATGATCCCTTATCAGCCACTGCTCAATCCCGCATCAGGATTCTCAAAAGAGAAACAGTTCAAATTGATGGACCTGAGGAAAATATGTCGGGTCAGGATGATCCTGATTCAATGGAACAGCAGTTAGGCAAGGATCAAAAGCCACATGAAGAAGACGAAAAGGAGGAGGATGGAAAGTGATGCTCCTACTTATTAAGCTGTCCCCAGATAGTCATATTAACCTATGTTCGTCATCCCGAGCGGCCTGCAGGGCGAAGCCCCAAAGGAGCGTAGACTTGAGTCGAGGGATATAAAGTTTGTGTTCAAAGTATCGGAGAATAGAACGTACGAATAACATGGGCCGATTAAATAGCATATTTGTCGAAGCGCATCGAAAGGTGTTGGTGATAGCCGGCTCTGCCAATAGTTTCAAGGCTTAAATATGTCATTGAAAAATGTAATAAAACGCGCTCCTGTCACCATTATCGGAATTCCGACCCTCATCGGCTTTACCCTGTATACTCATGATGTTTTCATGATCTTTTTTACTATTGCCGGCTTGCTAATTCTGGGAGAAGCCTATCGAATAGCGCGACCCAATGGGACTGACCCCAATGTGTGGTTAGGATTCGCCATCTATTTAGCACTGGTTGGCGATCAACTTCTGAGGCAGGGACAGAATCTCGGTCCGATTTTGATTATTGCCACCCTGTTACTGTTGACCTGGGAAATGTTTCGTAAAAAGAATCACGTTCTGGAAAATATAGCTACCACTTTTTTTGCCGCTGTTTTTGTTGGTCTGGCCATGTCATTTTTTATCAAGCTGCAACAGCTTGGTTATACAGGCAGTGGGGGACACCTGGGTGGTTACGCTGTTCTCACAGTATTTATCGGCGTCTGGACCTGTGATACGCTAGCCTACTTCGTCGGTTCTGCCATTGGCAAACATAAGATCTTTCCCCGGGTAAGTCCCAACAAAAGCTGGGAAGGTTCCGTCGCAGGTATGATCGGATCGTTGATCGTATTGTTGTTGATTGTAAAAGCAGACTGGTTACCTGGACTTGATTATTTCGATGCGGTTATGCTGGGACTGATTACCGGTGTAGCTGGTCAGGCAGGCGATTTTGCTGAGTCCCTGGTTAAGCGGGATGTAGGAGTAAAAGATTCGTCCAATCTATTGCCAGGGCATGGGGGAGCCTGGGATCGGCTTGATTCCATTCTGTTTGCTGCTCCACTGAGCTATCTGTATTTGTATCTGGTTGTCGGTTTATAAGTGAGAAAATCTTTTCTGATCCAATTCGCCATCTTGATCTTATTGATTATTTACACCAATATTGGAGATCGTAGTACTGCCGCAATTAGTAATTCTGTTGTGGGAGATGGTGGCGGTATCAGGGTTGAATTGACCGGTGACGAAACAATTTTTGATAGCAGCCCTACTGATCTTGCCCCCCAAAAAGGAGGTACTTTGGTTATGGCAATTTCAGCAGAGCCGGAGAATCTAAATTACTACACGTCTACCTCCGCTGCTGCGACACGTTTTTTGGACTATATCTATGAACCACTCCTTGATTATGATTATGAAACCTGGAACTATGATCGACCGGTTTTAGCTGAGAGCTTTGCGATAAGTGAAGATGGTATGACCTTTACTTTTAAGTTGAGGGAAAACATCTACTGGCATGATGGTCAGCCACTTACGGCAGATGATGTATTGTTTTCGATCAAATCGATCCTCAATCCATTTGTAGATGCCGCTCCTCAGAGAACCTCTTTCTCCAAGGTCATCGAAGCCCATATCGAGGGACCCTATATTTTTTCAGTTACCAGCTCGGAAACCTATTTTCGGAATCAGGAGATTCTGGGTGGTTTTGCCATTATGCCCAAGCATATCTGGGATCCCCAGGGTTTAATGGATCGTTATACCGTTACTGATTTGCTCAATCCAACCATTACGCGGGAAGAAGCAGCTATTAAGGAATTTGCTGAAGCCTTTAATACTCATCCCCAGGGGCGGCCTGTTGGTGATGGTGCCGAGCCAATCGTCGGCTCCGGACCTTTCAAGTTTGATAAGTGGATCACCGGTGATTATATGTCTCTGGTGCGCAATGATAATTACTGGGGGAGTGATCAAACCTACATTCCGGGCTATAGCGAACAGGGTAGTTATCTGGATAAGATCATCATCAAGGTTGTTCAGGATGCAACAGCCCGACTGATTGCCCTCAAAGCAGGAGAGATAGATTTTATTCCCCGGATGCGGGCGATCCAGTATTTTGAACAGACCGGATCACAGGACTTCCTGGACAAATATCAGAAGGTTTCATACGTCGTACCCGCCTACAGCTACATTGGCTGGAACAATGACAAACCATATTTTATGGATAAACGAGTCCGCCAGGCCATGACCATGCTTATCGACCGGGAGGCCTATAATAAATACATCGCTTACGATATGGGGATTCCCACCATTGGACCTTTTTACATCTATGGTGAACAATATAACCATGCCATTGAACGGTGGCCCTATGATCCGGCTAGAGCAGTTGAGTTGATTGAAGCTGCCGGCTGGATAGATCATGATGGAGATGGTATTCGCGATAAAGATGGTGTTCCTTTTAACTTTACTTTTTCCATATCAGCTGGATCAACCAGCTCTAAGTACCTGGCACTCATGCTCAAAGAAGATTTACGTAAGGTTGGAATTGTCGTCAATATTCGCCAACTCGAATGGTCAGTCTATGTGGAAAATTTAAGAGACCGTCAGTTTGATGTTGTCTCGCTGCTATGGATTGGTGGCCTGGAAGCTGACCCCTATCAGATCTGGCATTCTGATAATATTGGTGATCGCGGGTCGAACTATATCGGCTTTAAACATGCTGAAGCTGATTCCATACTTTACCACGCCCGGTTTGAGATGGATAAAACAAAGCGCAATGCCATGTATCATCGGCTCCAGGAAATTCTGCATGATGAGCAACCCTACACTTTCATGTTTGCCCAGCGTGATCCAGGTGCTTACTTGAAAGAATTCAGGGGTGCCAAATGGATTCCCATCAGACCTGGCTATAAGCTTTATAGCTGGTGGAGAAACAACACTTCTCAAGTGAGTCCCCTCTGATGTGGCGCTATTTCCTAAAACGGATCCTGTTGATCTTTCCCACTTTGTTTGGGATTTCCATCATCACTTTTATCATTATTAAACTGGCTCCTGGTGATCCCACTGCCTTTAAAATGGGTGATCAGCAAACAGGTATGTCAGCCGATCAGAATATGGCCAAACAGGTTATCGAACAAACCCGTGAGATCTATGGCCTGGATAAACCGCTTATGCTGAATTTCACCATCTACAATTATGAAGAAAATTGGGATGAGGTAAAGGTATACTTAAAGGCTGATAATCCCACCAGTGGCCGTCAGTATGATGATATCGTTGAGCCGCTTAAACAGGCTGATGAAGTGGCGGTTCCTTTTTTAGTCGGGCTTTTGGAGAGTAATACTCTGACTGCGGTTGAAACGAATGTCATTCTTGATATTCTCACTATCAAACAGAAACTAAGCATCAGTTCTTTGATGAGTTTAGATAAGCAACTGGAGTACATCAACAACTGGTGGTATGGGGGCACTGATTCAACCGGGGTTACCCGCAAAGCTGCCAGGGATTCCTATACATATACGGGTGTTCAGAAGTTTAAGATGATCTTTACAGAGGCTCAGTACCCGCGTTGGCTGGTTCGGATGATGATGTTGGATTTCGGAAACTCTATCAAGGATAACCGTCCAGTTTGGGATCATATCAAGGAAAGTGTTCCGGTTTCTCTGATATTTACCTTTATTTCATTCATTCTGGCCTATCTGATCGCCATTCCATTGGGCATTTATTCGGCTACTCATCAGTACACCACAGGGGATAAGGTCACAACGGTGATCCTCTTTATTCTGTATTCGCTACCCAACTTCTGGGTTGCTACCATGGCCATCGTATTTTTTGGGGGAGGAGATTTCTTTGATGTATTCCCGGTTTCCGGTTTACACAGTCTGGGTGCTGAAGATATGAGCACCTGGGAGTATCTCAAGGATCTTGCTCACCATGTTGCTTTGCCGTTGATCATCTGGACCTATGGCAGTTTCTCAGCTCTATCCCGTTATATGCGTGGATCCATGTTGGAAGTGATTCGCCAGGACTACATCCGCACCGCCCGGGCCAAGGGCTTGAGTGAGCGCGTGGTTACTTACAAACATGCCTTGCGGAACTCTCTAATTCCCATTATTACTATGCTGGCAAATCTGTTACCCCTGGCTATTTCAGGATCGATTATCATCGAATCCATCTTCTCAATCCCTGGTATGGGACAACTTAGCTTCAATGCTGTCCTTTTTAGAGATTACCCCATTATTATGGCTGTGACAACCATTAGTGCCATGTTGACCCTCTTCGGAATACTATTATCTGACCTGCTTTATGCTGTGGTCGATCCCCGGATCACCTTCGAGGAGAAACGCTCATGAGTCAGATGGCTCCGGCTCGGACCTATACTCAAATTGTTGGCGCACAGTTCAGCAAGAATAAGCTGGCAGTTTTTTCAGTCCACATCATCTATGTCCTTTTATTTGTGTTTATCTTTGCCGACTTCCTGGCCAATGATAAGCCGATTGTTATGCGCTTGAAGGGCAGTACCTACTTTCCAGTCTTTCGGGAATACGGGGTGAACTGGCTGGGGATGAACTGGCAGGATGAGTTTAAGAGTCAGCAATTTAAAATTTTAGAAGATGATTACGAGGCCGGTGATTGGGCGATTTATCCACCAATTCCTTACTCTCCCAACGAGTATAATTTGCAGGTTAAGCTTCAGCCGCCCAGTATGGCCCACCCTTTTGGAACAGATGAACTGGGTCGGGATGTACTTTCGCAAATGATTCACGGAGCCAGGGTAAGCTTGCTAGTGGGGTTTGTGGCTGTGGCAATCTATGTATTTATTGGCGTCATTCTAGGGGCGTTGGCCGGGTTCTATGGTGGTATTATAGATATCATTATTCAACGTTTGATTGAAATTATGATTACTTTTCCACGGATGTTCCTAATCATTACCATAGTAGCTGTCATGGAAACCCAATCCATTATCAATATAATGGTTATCCTGGGCTTAACCGGCTGGACCGGGGTGGCCCGTTTTACCCGAGCTGAGTTCCTCAAGGTTAAGAATGAAGATTATGTAGTAGCAGCTAAAGCACTGGGCTACAAGGACTTCCGGACAATCTTCAGACATGTTTTACCTAATACTCTGACACCTGTGTTGGTTACAGCAACCTTTGGTGTTGCAGCAGCGATTCTGATTGAATCCGGGTTAAGCTTCCTGGGTTTTGGCGCACCGCCGGAGCAGGCAACCTGGGGTTCACTGCTGAGTAGTGCCCGAGACATGTTGCCTACTGGGTGGTGGTTAACTACT
This sequence comes from Fidelibacterota bacterium, assembly GCA_029939675.1. Classification (GTDB taxonomy): domain Bacteria; phylum Fidelibacterota; class UBA8477; order UBA8477; family JABMPR01; genus JABMPR01. The sequence continues at coordinate 4,331 of JAOZSM010000072.1, read as the reverse complement.
TTTCCGGGGTTAGCTATTTTTATCACGGTAACGGTTTATAATCTGGTAGGTGAAGGATTACGCGATGCCCTTGATCCCCGCCTTAAACAATAGCATTTGTCAAAAAGAATTGGTGCTTGTTTCTGATGTCAAACTTTCATAATATGTACGTATCGAATAGAAGACAAGTACGTCCGCGTGAAAGGGGCAAAATATGAGAACCATAACACCCACAGAATTAAGAAGTAACATATACAATCTTCTGGATGAGGTATTAACCACGGGCATTCCAATTGAAGTAAACAAGGCCGGGGGAAAATTAAGAATTGTGCCAGTTGGGAAGGTCGATAAGCTGAAGAATCTCAGCCAAAGAAGAGATGTAATTATTGGTGATTCTGATGATCTCGTAACCGTAAGCTGGGAAAAAGAGTTGAACCTTGATTTACCTTGATACCCATGTAGTTGTTTGGCTGTATGTTGGAGAAGCCAATAAACTCAGTGAGCAAGTCACTAAATTGATCAATGAAAATGATATTTACGTATCACCAATTGTGAGATTAGAGTTACAGTATCTGTACGAAATTAACCGCATTACGGATACTGCAGATGAGATTATTGCGGATCTTTCAAATAGGATCGGTCTGATAGTATGTGATAAGGATTTCGCCACTATTGTTATGGGAACCTTGAACCTATCATGGACCCGTGATCCATTTGATCGTATAATTGTGGCAAATGCAGCTGTAAGTGGAGATGTGCTTGTTACAAAAGATCAAAATATTTTAGATAATTATGAGCGGGCCCAATGGTAACTCAAAAAAATCTGCAGTCTGTGAGTGGAAATAGTTGAATTTAAAAGATTTGTTTATTAGGTACAGCCATTACAGTTTGCCTGAGTTGTTATACTCAAAACATCATCAGTGAACATCTGTGTTACCTGTACCCAAAAGTATAAAGTGAAGGATAATAAATAGTGGCTGGTAAAGAACTCAAGACGATTCTAGCTACCGATTGTGGCTCGACCACAACCAAGGCTATTCTGATCGAATTAACAGATCAGGGCTATCGTTTAAAAACAAGAGGGGAAGCCCCTACAACTGTGGAAGCTCCCTTTGAAGATGTGACCAAAGGTGTATTGAATGCCATCATGGAAGTTGAAGAACTTTCCGGGCTCAAAATTCTGGATGGTGATCAGATTATTCATCCCATGCAAGATGATAACACAGGGGTAGATGTCTATGTATCGACTTCTTCCGCAGGTGGTGGATTACAGATGATGGTTGCTGGTGTTGTGAAAGCTATGACTGGTGAAAGTGCTGAGCGTGCTGCCCTGGGTGCCGGCTCCATTGTTATGGATGTTCTGGCCTCAAATGATGGTCGACTGCCTCATCAGAAAATTGAACGTATTCGTCAATTGCGTCCTGATATGATCTTGCTGTCTGGTGGTATCAACGGTGGCACAGTTTCTCACGTAGTCGAACTGGCTGAGATATTGGCTGCAGCTAATCCCAAACCTCGCTTGGGCCAAAATTATAAATTGCCGGTTATATATGCCGGAAATAATAAAGCCCAAAAAAATATTGAAGATACCCTGGGAGAGATCACTGACCTGGATATTATTGAAAATATCCGGCCTGTTCTTGAAGTAGAAAATCTGGGACCAGCTCGAGATAAGATTCATGATCTCTTTATGGAGCATGTCATGGCCCAGGCTCCTGGTTACAAAAAGCTCATGTCCTGGACTGATGCTCCTATTATGCCCACCCCTGGTGCTGTTGGTTCTCTGATTGAAATGGTCGCCAAGAAAGAAAACATTTCAGTTGTTGGCGTTGATATTGGTGGAGCAACCACGGATATATTTTCAGTATTTGAAGGACAATTCAATCGGACTGTGAGTGCCAATTTGGGTATGAGTTATTCGGTCTGTAATGTGCTGGCTGAAGCCTCTCTGGAGAATGTCCTGCGATGGGTACCCATTGATATCGATGAGGGTGAACTAACCAATCGTATCGGTAACAAAATGATTCGCCCTACCACTGTTCCTCAGTCGATGGAAGAACTGATCATCGAGCAAGCCATCGCTCGTGAAGCATTGCGACTCTCATTTATCCAGCATAAATCCTTTGCTGTAAAACTGAAAGGGGTTCAGCAGGAACGTACTATTTCTGATGCCTTTGATCAATCTGGTTCAGGTGAAACCCTGGTGAATATGATGGAATTGGACCTTCTGGTTGGTTCCGGTGGTGTGCTATCACATGCTCCTCGTCGTGAGCAGGCCATGCGCATGATGATCGATGCCTTTGTCCCAGAGGGAATCACCCAGCTTGCTGTAGATTCGATCTTTATGATGCCTCAGTTAGGTGTTATGGCCAATATTGAGAATAGTGATATGGCTGAGAGTGCCCGGAACGCAGCAGTTGAAGTTTTTGAAAATGACTGCTTGATTCGTCTGGGAACTTGTTTGGCTCCAATTGGCAAAACTAAACCGGGACAAACCTTATTGACTGCTGAATTTGACCTTCCTGAGACAGGCAAAAAGGTAGTTGAACTGAAATATGGTGAGATCATTGTAATTCCGGCTCCCTATACATCAATAAAAGCCAAGCTTACCCCAGGTAAGAATATGAATATTGGTAAGGGTAAAGGAGAACTGCTGGAAACAGAAGTTTTTGGTGGTACCGTGGGTCTGATCCTGGATGGACGCGGTCGACCTTTTGAACTCAGTCATGATAAGTCAACTCGCATTGAGAATTTATCAAAATGGTCCAAAGCGACCAATGAATATCCCGACACAAAATCACAGGGAGGAGCATAGATCATGGCTCATGCCTATACCCCTGGACTAAAAGTCCTTCATGAATCAAAAGTAAAAAAAGACCGAATTCTCCCGTTAAAAGGTGATGTACTTGTTGAAAAAGATGCTTTGGTAACACCAGATGACATTGTAGCTCGGACCCACCTGCCTGGGAACGTTCAGATGTTGAATGTGGCGAATACTCTAAATATTGATCCAACCGATGTTAAAGATGTTATGCTCAAACAACTCGGTGATGAGCTCAAAAAAGGCGATATGATGGCCGAGACCAAAGGTCTCTTTGGCTTGTTTAAATCAAATGTCGTCGCCCCAATTGACTGCACTCTGGAGTCTATCTCGCCTATCACCGGTCAGGTGGTTTTACGTGATGCACCTATCCCGGTTGAGATTGATGCCTATATGCGTGGCACTGTTTCAGAAGTAATCCCTGAAGAAGGCGTTGTTATTGAAGCCGATGCCGTATTTATCCAGGGTATTTTTGGAATCGGCGGCGAGAGCAGGGGCGAGTTGGCTATTCTCACAGACAGTCGCGATGATGAGTTAACTGTCGATATGATTAAACCTGAACACGCTGGCAAGGTGTTGGTCGGGGGCTCTTTTCTTAGCCTGGCAGCCTACAAGAAAGCCCTTGGAATGAAAGTGGCTGGTGTGGTTGTAGGCGGGTTTAACTATTTTGATCTAGAAGAAATTCTAGGATATACCCTGGGCGTGGCCATCACCGGGTCAGAAGATTTGGTGACATCATTAGTCCTTACTGAAGGTTATGGTGAAATCAGGATGGGATCCCGAACTTTTGACCTGTTAAAGCGGCATTCGGGAAAATTTACATCCATCAATGGAGCAACTCAGATTCGAGCTGGCGTCATCCGGCCTGAGATTGTTATTCCATTAGCTCCTGAAGATCTAAAGGGTGATGCCCATGTAGCCAAAGTCAACGAAGGTATCCAGGCAGGCAGTCTGGTGCGGGTTATCCGAGCGCCTTATTTTGGTCGCATCGGGACAGTGGTTTCATTACCAGCTCCACTCCACAAGATGGAATCTGAAACCATGGTAAGAGTTGCTGAGATCAAGATCGATGATCAGATCATGACAATTCCGCGAGCCAACCTGGAGATGGTAGAAACTGATTAAAGAATTAGAAACCCCGGTTGAAGGCAGTCTATCAGCTAAGGATCAAGAATTCATTGATCGAATTGCCAATCGAATTTACGATTCTGGCTTTGTAACAGCTGCTATATTTGCCCTGGAAATGGTCAAACCTTTAGCTTTGTTAGGCAGTCATACCATGATATTTTTCGGGCCTATAGTAAGTGCATTCATTAAGGCGGATGGTTACTATCGGGCCGCAGAGTTGTTCGAGGAGCCTCGTAACGTAGAGCTATTAATTGCGAAGGTTGAGCAACTGGAAGAAGCAAATAAAAACAAGCAAACGGAGAAGCACAGTGAAAGATAAACAATTCTGGTCTGTTGCCGGTATCATCTTCGTCCTATTCATGATCTATTGGGTTGCGGGACATCCATTTTTTGTCGCGGAACG
>JAOZSM010000071.1:1986-13954 GCA_029939675.1 Fidelibacterota bacterium | reverse complement strand
TTTTGGTTTCTGTCAGTATCCGCTAATCTGTACATCCTCACAGCTTTATCAGCCGTGAAGCTGGTAATCTTTCCCCCGAAAGGTGCGAAATGTAGCGAGTTCTTAGCCCACTTAATGCCGTTGTACCCGTTATCAGCAAGGTACTCACGGGCTGTCCCGTCCTGATCTTCGCCTGCTAAGACAGTAAATTCAGTGTCATCTTCAAGGCATTCGATCATGTGAACGACTAAGCCTGTTTTAGCAGTTGAAGCAGCGACCTGTATACCACCGTCCCGGCCTCCGACATAAAGTGAAAGTAATTGAATGTTTGTAATCTGTGCCATGAGTTCTATTTTTATGCAATTTATATCTTTTCTGGATTAATGTCAATTTAAGTTACCTTATAAATGTTCAATGTTGCAGTCCATACAGCAACATCATTATTGTCTGTTGATAGCTCAACTGTGAAACTCCCAGAGGCTGTCATGCGAAAAGCTAAGGTATTCATGCCCCAGTTAATCATCTGCTTTTTGGTGTTCACGTTGTTAATATAAATATCAGGCAGATCAGAGCTTCCGGCATCTACGATCAGGAGCTTCACTATAACCATGTCCCCGTCATCGAAAGACACAGAATCCGATACAGCTGTTCTTGGTGCGGCTGTTGGATCTTCATCTACGGTCAAAACGTTTGCGACCATCACAGTGCCGCCATAGCCTGAAGAGTTCCAATCAATACCCGCCTCTTCCTCCATCTCTGTTTCTACACGTTCCCTGTCGTATTTTTCATTGAAATCAACAAACGTGGCCTTCCCGGTCAGGTACTTCAGATTAGTGCCCTTGTATAGTTCAGCTTCCGGCACCTCTTCAGAGTTTATATGAATACGGTCTAAGTATAGATCAGAGCAAGCGAACCCGTTTTGGATCAACTCCACAACATGAACAGGCAATGGGTGCGAATCGAAATTAAAAACCCTTTGCATCGAGGCCCTTAATGTTGTTAATATACCCGGATCGTTCTGGTACATCTTTTTTTCATACTCAGGAGCCGGATCGTATAACCGGATAGGGGCCATCACACGGGAGGTAAACAAATAGTCTCCATTATCCCACCTCATCCCAAAATCATTCTCAAAGTTCCAGAACTCAAAAGGTATACAGTCGATGAACCAATCAGCTATTAACAGAGATTCAGACTCCATCATAACGGTTTCGTCTACATCGTCACTGATAATCTTAATCGTATAATACCCATCTTCCACACCTGTCCCATCGAGTCCATTGAGCCAGATACGATAAATCTCAGAAGAGGGCGTAGTTGATGTATCGAACCCCCACCTATCAATATGACATGAGCAATAGAACTCATCATCTGAGTCATACAGGTCTGCTTTTATATCAGACACATCGCCCGGCTTTACAAGTGTAACAATACAATCAATACCTGGCTGACCATCGGGCCACACCTTTGGGATAGGCAGGGCATAAGGCACGTTGTTAACATTCTCCCAGTCATAAGAAGTAGACAAACGGTTATCCGGGTTCTGAAACGTAGTCTCATTATCGAACTCCAATGACGGGTCATGGAATCGTATAGGGCTTAATAGTGGCTGTCGTATCTGGGTCATGTTCTGTTAGGATTACGTTTTATCAATGTCCAATTTCCCACCCTGTTAAATGGTTCTGAAGATACCTCTAATATGTACCCGGAGTAAGTTACGCCTAAATAATCAAATTCCACGTATCCATGTGGATCAGAAAACAACTGTAAGATGATTTCCATTGTCAACTCAGCAGTGAAATTGTATATCTCAGGATAGTATAATGGTTCTTCGAGGTCTGAATAAGCTATATCGTCACGCTCTGCCACTGCCGGATCGCCTGACTTTGTAGTTGTGAGGTTCAATTCAAACTGTGACTGCATGAACTGAACATCTGAATTAGAGATAAAGGCCGGGATGCTCAACTGGTTGGCGTGTCTTAACAGGTTCCTTTTAGGGGAAATATCCAGGTTCAGGCGGGTAGATGGCGCGTAAATTCCTGTAATACCTGTTACTGGCACAAACGTGTCATACCCTTGTGCTGTATAGATAGACACTGAAGGCCGTCTGCACTGTATGATAAAGTTATCGCTGTCATATCTCGTATCTTCCCCGGCAGTGGTGGAGTAATCCTGCTTACGTGACAGCTCTATGCCGTAATCATCACCCCGGTATGGTGAACGCAGATCGAGAGTGTTCTTAATCATCTTACCATCATTGGCAAAGGTCACCGGGACATTAGGAACAGACTGACCATTAGTTTCTTCATAGTTCACCTCTGGATAACCTGCCAATATTTCATTGAAATAGTGATCGGCAGCCACTGATTTTTCAAGATCCTGCACCTCGCCTAGCGTTATAATCTTATTGACCTTGTAAAAGTCCTCTTTGGCTGCAATGACAAACTCCCCTTCTGAGGCATCATACCATAGCCCAAGATTGAACAGAGCATCTAAAGTTTTGAAGTAATCAGCAAACGTAGTTTTCAATGGCTTGTCATCGAAAGGAAACCTACGTAGCATAAGCCCGGAGGCCACACCCTCTAGTGAATGATCACCATCAGATCCATAGGTCCGGGGCTCTGAGTCTGTTCTTCCAAGTAAGGGAGCGTTCAAAGGATCAGCCACACCCGTCATGATCTCTAACAATTTAGCGCCTAGCTCATGAACCATCGGCATACTAACCCGTGTCATACCCTCGCCCTGTTCGACTGTGTACACCTCAACATGGATAGGAGCAATAACAAAGTCTGGCGTTATGGTGTCGCCTCCTGTGGCTGTTCCGAACCATCTATGATACATCTCTAAGGTTTCACCATCTGCTAACGTTTCCTCTATATATCCTGAATCGTATGTTTCGCTTATGCCCCGGAAATCATTTGATGATCCAGAAGCAGAAGCGTTAATAGGATTTGTTGCACCGTTCTTCCCGGTCCATGCCTGAAAGCCCCACGCCCATGAATTAGAAGCAACCACTGTAACATCACCCGAAACTGAAGTTTTAACCCTGAACCGGACCGTCTGTGTTGCCCCTGTATTGTTCGTATAAAGCACCCCGGAGGCTGTAATAAGATTAACGGCTGGCAATACAGCATCTGATCCGATAGTATTGAAATCATAATCATCGGCTGTGATACCCCGGTAAATATTAAACGGAGCGTTCTGCATTGTGGTAATCGGAATCTCATTCGTTGCGTCTATCCACTGCGCTTTTTCTTCAATGTTCACACCCTCAACATAAACACCTTCTAAGTAATCATACACGGATAAGGTGCCTCCATCTATATCTTCAGTCCTGTTCAGCGCTATCTCCATCTCATCCCGTGCGGCAAAAGAAGCTAATACAGACGAATCAATAATCTTGACCGAAGTGGTATCCCGTAAGGCTGTCCATTCTGACAGGTCAATAAGTCCGGTTAAAAGTGAAACATAGGCACCGGTCTGTTTGTTTAGATATTGAATCTCACAACCTATCTCAGTGTCAATACCATATGTTTCATAGATCGTATCAATGTAGGCTTTCCCGTCAAAAGGGAACTCACTATCTACGATCTGACTGCGTAGTATAGAGTGATAACGCTCTGATCGCTTGAACAGGATATTGAACTTATCCCAGTCCAGCGGATTGTATTCTACTGTGAGGTTCCCAGAAGAGTGGGTCAATATGTACTTAAAGTTTTTCACTTGAAATACTTATCAATTCGTTTAACTGTTGTGTTTCCCTTGTGTATCAATGTCCTGATCCCTGCCGGGGTAAGTGTCGAGCTTGTCACGGGCTTATTTTTTATCGCCTGATACAAACGCTCGTTCGATCTGTCCATCTTCTGCATGACGGCCAATATAATCCTATCATCTTTGTTTGGCCCTACACCGTTAGCTATGGCGGTGTATCTCAATAGCTCTTTGGTCACATCAGCCGGGAATATCTTTGTCCCCTTGTCAATATCCATCAGTGTGGCACTATCCGGGGTTAATCCTATCTTGCCATCCGGCCCTATCATTAGCTCTGATCCTTTCTCCCCTGCAACTGATAACCCTCCGGGTGCTGAGTCGGTTCCTTTGAAAAAGGCGGGGATGGGAGTGGCTATGACGGTTGCCGCTTGTGCTGCTCCTAGTGCTATGATAAATGGAATTAAGGCAGGAGTTTTTAATGCTGCGGCCACCCCTTCAGCTGTGGATATGCCTATACTAAACAGTGCCTGCGTTTTTTCCAATGCCGCTGATTGTCGCTGTATCTTACGTTTTTCCTGATCTGCTTTTTTCTCTGATATATTACCGGCTGCAAGCTCTTGGTCTATTTTTGCAATTCTGCGATCAGATAAAGCCACAAAAACGTTAAACGCTTCATGAGCTGTCGCTATTTTAATGTCCCTTAAATCATATTCGGCTTGTATCTCTGCATCACGTTGTTCTTCTCTGGCCTGTTTTTCCTCATTCATTGCATCAAGCTCATCTTGATGTCTCTGTTTTAATAATTTTTCAAGATCAGATATTGCACCTTTAGTTGATTCTTTAACAGTTTTCCATGCTTCAGAAAGTTTATCTGGCTGTATTATCACAGCATCCAGACCTTCCTCTCCGAAATCTTCAAAGATATCGTCTGTTTCTTTTTTAATATCTTGAATCAGCTTTAACAGCTTACGTGTTTCTTCAGCCTCGCTTCGCCTTTTATCTTCAATAATATTTTTTTTATAAGCCTCAAGTTCTTTTTTCCTCGCTTCCTCAGCATCATCAATGGTGCCTATCTCATGCTCGATCAAAGGAATAAGTTCTCTGTAAAATTTTAATGATGTTTGTAAATTTCCACGTGCAATGATTGCGGCTTCTTTTTCTTTTTTACTTAATGAGCTAAAGCCTTTTACCAGATTTTCATATTCATCTTTAATATCGCTCTGACGTTGTAACACCTCTTCCAGCTTTATCTTTGCCTGTTCGGCAGAGCCTCCGATATCCTTTGAAAGTTCTCTAAACTTTATATTAGCAAGCTGTTCCTCTCTGCTAATTTCTTGAATCGTTTTAAGATTCTTTCCCAATAATCCGGTATGCACTTTAAATAGAAATATCGAATCAGCAATAAACCCACCTATTGATTCCTGTATATCTCCAATAGTATTTTTCAGAGATGTAAATTGTGCATCCACAAGGGCAGCCGCTTGCGCTTGCCCCTCAAACGCATCAGAGAGCCCACGTGTCAAAGAGTCTAAGCGCTCGGTTGATCCCACAGCACCGGTGACCTCAATACCATAACGGGATAATGCGTTAGTAGATGAACCCAATGTTTTAGAAACAAGATCGGCAGCCCCCGCCAAGTCCATTCCTTTAGCTTGTGCCATGTCCTGAACCAATGGGATAACCCTTCTAATCGCAGCCTCTTCGTCCACAAAAGCTGCTATCAATGATTGCGCTCGTATGGTTTCTTCGTCACCAAAAAGCGTTAACTTCTGTAAGTTTTTAGCCTGTTGAATCAATCTGTCAGTTGCGCCAGCACGTCTTTCCATTGCAACGAACAAAGACTTTTCTGCTTTTATCTGTTTATCATAAGCCTCAAGGCTTCCTTTAAGAAAGTTTTTTAGTCCTGTTACGAGTTTTGATAATACATTAGCTGCTATATTTCCGAGGGCGTTAAATTTGAACTGAAAAGATCCAAGCGCCTTGCTAAATGTATTCGTTGATTTAGCTTGCTGAACTTGCGATTTAGCAAACTTCCTGTTTTCGGCTGCTGCCCTCCTGGTCTGTTCGTTCAGGATTGCTAATTTTTTGCCAGCTTCTGATTGTGCAAACGCTACTTTTTTTTGTGCCGCTTCAAGCTTCTTCTCTTCCGCTGTCAATTTCTTTGTTGAATCAGACGCTTTCTTTGCGGCCTTGCTTACTTGATCGAATGACTTAGCGGCAGATACGCCCTGAGATACAGTCTTAGCCTCCTTTGCCAACTTAGTAAAAGTAGCCAATAACTTCTTAAGCTCCTCATCAGCCTCTTTAATGCCCTTAAAAAAAGACTCATCAAAAAAATCACTCTTACTTAGCTTGCTCCCTGGCATCTTTGAAGTTTTTATAAATGTTAGCGAACTTTCGCACTGTCATTGTGTGTTCATTGAACTGATAGCCTTGGAACTTTTCCAACGTGGTGATCAGTCCGTCAAAATCTTCCTTCTTTGTTTCCTGTTCGTCTTGTTTAGATTCATTCTCAATAACACTAATCTTTGTTTTTAATCGCATCAACTTAGTGTAAGCCTTTTCAAACGTTGGCTTCAGGTTATCCGGGTCGATGAAATACCCGTGTACTTTGGCCGCTTCTAAGGTTTCCTCAACAGGGTACACCTGAACGGCTCTTAATATTGTGCTGCCGATCTCAAAGTTCAGCTTCATCATAATAAGCCGCTTCTGTTTGATCAGCCAAAGATCAGCACGGTTACCACCTACTATTTCAGAGAACTCAGAATAAATATTATACCACGCATCAGATAACTCCTGTGTGTCGCATTCAGGTAGATCATCATAGGCAGTTAGATCATTTCTCTTTAGCAGGAACTTTACGTTTCCTGTTTCCACTACCTTTTTGAACTGCCATAGTGTCGCCTGGCTTATATTCTTTGAAAATCTTAAGCCCTTCTCTTTTTGCTTTTTCATAGTCGATGCCTTGATAATATGATCCATAATATCTATGGGTCAATTGAACAACCGCAAGATGTTTGTAGGTCAGATTAGCCTCCTGACACGCCAATACTTTAGCGTGCTGAAGAACTTTCAACCGTTCGTACTTTAATTTTTCACAACAAGCCATTTCGAAAATGTTTTAAAAATGATAATGCAAGGTCGGGTGTAATCTCTCTTTGCGATTCTAACGACAAGCCGAATATCTCATCCCCGTATTTATGCGCCAGTTCGTCTTTTTTCTCATCTGTCGAGTCGAAACGAAACTCCATGCCCTCTTTTTTCAATACGAATCCTTCGGTAAATCCACCTTCTAAGATTAAGTCTGGGGTCCATAATGGAGCCTGTGAACCCATGAACTTCTTATATTCAGCGTAATCCTTTGAAGCGTAATCCTGAAGGAACTGCCCTAGCGAATCCTTTCCCTGCCTCAATTGAGCAACGTTGAGATCAAGAATCTCTTCCCGATTCTCAACGATTGCCCTATTAATGTACGTATCCACTTTGCGGAACGCTGCTAACCATTTGTTAACAACAGCTTCCACTATGCAGCGATAGTAAACGATGCGGCAGTTCCACCTTCATATCCACCCGTAGTCTGACTAGCAGGCGCAGCAAGGTTTACTGAGTACGTATCAGCAGGAAGTACCGGAGATGTGAACGTGAACGTATAAGTTCCGTCACCATTATCGGCGAACCCGTCACCCGGCAACATCTCAGTAGTCCCATCGCTGGCAAGGATGGTAAAGTCTCCGACCACCAATCCAGTTACGTCCTCACCATCACAATCACGGGAAACAGCAACCACAACAGATCCCTCTGCGGAACTTGAAACGGTCAATGTTACGTCAATGATTCCGGTCAATTGTAACGGGTCCCAGTCGAGTACAGGGACAGCAGGATAATCAGCCATCTCAGTAGGTAGCTTGAATTGATAATCTAACTCAACCATACGCTTAGTGGTTCCATCAGTGCTTCCAAGCTTGGAAACATGGAACTCAGAGAGTTTGAAGCCTTTGAATTTAGCACCATCGGGAGAGGTTCCGAAAATCTGCCCGTCACCTGTGACGATAAACGCCCGCCCTTGCACTTCATTAAAGGTTCTGAGAGCCGCTAGATTACACAAGGCAACCTGAAACGTGCCTTTTCCTCCATACTTCCCCTCACGTACGAACAGGGATACCCCAGAGGGTAGGTCCTGCTTGACGTTATCCTCGATAGCTGGCTCGACAGCATCAAAGAGTGGGAAAGGATAGATATTGTGATCATTGATAGCGGAGTCCCAATTTGCCTCAAGTATGGCTGCTGCTTCGTTCGCAAACTCAAACGACTCTTTAGTCCATACCAGCATTGCGTCCATACCAAGATTATCCAAACAGTTGGACAATCCGGTATTTCCGAGTGTTGCTACACAATTTTTTACATTATATGCCATAGCTTTTTATTTTATGCAGTTTTGTCTCAATCGCAATTCGAGAGATAGATCTTGTATCTCGATAGCGTCAATACGATCTTTGAAAATGTTCGCTTCGTTTCCATACAATGCAGATCGACCCCAGTACACACGATCTATCTTTTTGTGTGGAACCAGTCCGGGGTCAACGTTTCCGAACCATTTGGATTTCACAATATGTTTGATCAGCAGGTCATACAGTGGGTATAATATGGGCTTGAATGTTTTCGTATAACGCTCCGCACTGACATAATCAGGTGAGGTGTTCACGGCAATAATTATATTCAAATCCTGTACCGTTGACTGTGTGGCCTGGTGTTCGCCCATCGTCTCGGTGAAATCCTGAAACAAAGCAATCAAAGGGTATTTGTTAAATTTCTGAACATCATGCTGCGCTTTCTTGGCTAGTGTATTGATGATCTCAGCCGGGTGACCGTACATATAGAACGGTTCATCCGTATCTAGCACAGCGGGTTTATCCGCATCTTCACGGACCGCTGTCACTATCTCTTCAATAATATCTACCCAAAAAGGAGCGCTCATATCCCAAAGGTGTTAGTATGAGGGATGGGAGTGAACAGCCACTTATCGTAGCCATTCACCTCATCATCCTCAAATTTGTTCAGAAAGTTATAACAGGTAGGCAAGATACTTGCATCGGATGGGTCTCCACGTAAATCGACAAAGCGATTCCATGCGTTAACCATCTTCTGCGATGGAGAAACCTTCATGCTGTTCTCAGCCTGAGAGATAAATTCCCCTATCCCTGACGTCTGCGTTACATGAAAAGAAACATACTTGTAATAAATGTAATAGGCCAACAGCGAAACGAATTCACTATTGATAAGGCCGTTCCACTTAACCAGGTGTGTGTCTCCCATGTATGTAATCTCATATTCGTGTCCATTAACAAGGCGGTCCCATTTTTCAGTATAAGATGCAGCGTCAATCTCTGCTTTGAGTTCCTTATATAAGGTATATCCCAAAAGTTTAATCAATGCCTCACGTTCATACTTAACAATGTACGGAGTTATGTCCGCAAGATCGCCCGTTAAAGCGGAACCGGGGAGTGAAATTTCCCCTATGAAATACGCAGATGTGATCAGGTTTGCCATGATACCCTATTTAGTAGCCCGGTTAGCAGCTTTCTTATCTGCTTTATCCTGACCGGGTTCAATGATCTTACCGACCTTTTCAACATCCTGAATGGAACGGGCAAACGCACGGCTAAGGTTTTTAAAGACATAGCCTTTTTCATGTCCGGCCCATTTCTTTTTCAATACTAGATCTACTCTATTGTTCTTCATGATTGAAACGGTTTATAATTATCTCACTTTATCAATGAATCGCCCCACTAGCTTAGTAAGTTGAGCCTTCGCTGTACCTGACTCTGTACTTAACACCCGCATATAGTTCCACGCCACACCTGTTGATATATCCGTGTAGTAGAACGTAGTATCTGAAGATGTTCCGGTCCAGCTCACAGTATCAATACCAACATAGGCTATATTATCCATTGATCCAGCCAATACAATAGATTCTGTTGGCGTGCCTGAAATCGAGTCCAGAGTCACCATGATAGAATAAAGTTGTACTGCCTGTTTATTTCCAATCCCAATCACCTTTGATAGTGTGGTAGAATTGTTAGAGAGGGTATCACCAGCATCCAGAACGACATTGAAATGGGTCCCGTTACGTGATACAGTAGCATCTTGTGCCATCATCTGACCTGCAAAAATCAGAGAGGCAAATACGAAAAGAATTTTGATTGCTTTCATGATCTATGCGTTAATGTTAGCGACACGCTCGGTGATGTTTGTAACCTTATACAATGCCCTTGTGTCAAGGGTTTTTCTCAGAAGGTTCCCAGCCTTACGACCTTTCAGTGTGATCAGATCCTTAGTGAAGTCATCTGAATCGAGTCCAAACTCCAACTCAATGGTATCAACATCATAGGCAGTAACAAGCCTACCGTCTCCGATGAGCATGGTATTGGCTGTGATCAAGCTCGACTCAACAATCTTCATTGTCCTTACCTGAGTCATCCCATCATTGATAAACGGAACTTTCAGATAATTGGAGTTGGCATCTTTCAGGTGCCTGATTGAATCAAGATCATCAGGGTTCAGGATCACAAAGTCAGCTTTGTACTTCGACTTATAGCCATTCGACATATAAGTAGAAACCTTGCTGATCAGGTCTGCCAGGTTAGCATCGTCCACTTTTCCAAGCGTACCTGCAATGGTAGACGTGAAGTCTGTTGCATAAGTGGCATAAGCTCCGGCCCAGTTGGGTGCGGAATTGTCACCTGTCAACAGTTGGTTCTCCCATTCAAGCATCATGTTCAGGTTGATGAAGTTCTCAACTTCAGGAATCAGCTCGGGCATATAGCGCATTGTCTCCCATGTCATCGGGATTGAATCAAGGATCTTCTCCATCGAGATAGATCTGCGGGTCCATGCGATAGCGGACTCAGGAGCGGCAGCAGCTTCGTCTCTGGTTGCTGCGTTCCTGGTGGTGGTGGTCTGGTCGGTATAGTACACCGTACCATGATGACCAGCAGGGAGTGTTACCCTTCGGAACAGGTCCAAGATCGGCATATCCCTGTGACCGGGAAGGTTAAAACCAGGAACAGATACACCCTGATTGTCATCAGTGATTGATCCGGTCGTAACATTGGTTTTCAATGTCATGACCAGGCTTTTGGTTTCCTTCTTTGCAAAAGCTTCCAAGTTATCCTTGAATGCTTCCATCTGCTCGCCAATTGACTTTGGCTTGTTGCCTTCCTGAAGTTTCTGCATTTTCTTGACCTCGACTAAAACCTCTTCGATCTTAGTGTCGATCATCTCATTCACCCCTTCGATGTCCTCGGACTTCGCAAAGGATTCGAGTTCTGTTTTCAGTTGGTCCTCGGTAAGATACCCAGCAGTCATTTCGGTAGAAAGTTCGCTGAACTTTTCAGCCATACTGGTCCCTATCTTAGCTTCCAACTTTTTGAATTCCTCTTCGTTCATTTTGTTTGGATTTTAAATATGAAAATTCTCGATAGCTGAACTCAGATCAAAAGTGGACTTTTTGGACGGCTCACGTGGAGTGTCTTTTGGGTCCGGCTCTGGATTATAAAGCTCATATATCATTTGTTTAATCTGTCTTTCTTGCAATAGCATTGTTTCCTTTTCGCCTCCTGATCGCATTGCGGTATGCAGTGCATCCAGTTTAGCAATCAGGTTATTGTACTGAACATTCTTATTATCTGATTTGACTCCCAGAAAAGGGGTCAGGCGGTTTGCTCCGAACCCATCGAGAGATGAATATTCAAACAGCTTTATCTCAGATACTGCCCACATGAACCCGGCTTTGATTGCGTCATCCGGGTTAATCAATTTAGCTAACATCTCATCCCACGCCTCAGACTCAGGTTCTATGAATGTCAGGGTAACATAATTGAATCCTATTGAGTGCTGATCAATTAACCCCTCGTTATACTTAATCAATGTTTGCTCCCCGTCTGTCGTCTCACTCATCCATGAATTAGCGTGTAACACCTCCATCCCATTGATAGTAGTCTCTTCGATCATGTCAGGACGGGCTACACCTTTGCGGAGATCATGATTAGATAGATGTTTGATCTTGCCGGGCATGGATGATTTAGGCCCACGCTCTTGAATACTCTTAGCGCAACAGCCTGACAGTAGCACGTCTCCATATGTATCGAAGTAATAATACGTGTTAGCGACCAGATCAACGGTACGCCTCGTGGTGTCCACCTCTGCCTTATGCCCGGACGTGTCACCTTTGACAGCGTAGGGCATGGATAGAAAATCTTTTTTACCTAGTTGTATCATG
>JAOZSM010000071.1:0-1886 GCA_029939675.1 Fidelibacterota bacterium | reverse complement strand
ACCTTTGACAGCGTAGGGCATGGATAGAAAATCTTTTTTACCTAGTTGTATCATGGTAAGAATTTTTTAAATGTCTCTTTTGCTTCAGCATCTTCAATCAAACCAGACTCTTTAGCTTTCGATAGCCCAGCGGCCGCCCAGTTCAGTGATTTACTTGCACGCTCTTTATCTATCTGAAGGACTGCGATATGTGACCAGTCAGATTTTAAAACAGCATCCAAGCCCATCCAATCGGACAGTCCTAGTAACCATTCGTCAGCTTCAGGTATGACAGCCTCTTGGTATAGCTGTACAAGCGCCTTCTGTTTGTTCTCATAGGTCGAGTCTGTTTGTAGAATCTCAGGAGGAAAAGAGTAAGCGTTTGCGATGGTTCTGAAATCAGAATCCACCTCTTCAAATAGTTTCAGCTTACCAATATCAATAGCCATTGACTGCCATTTCAGAGCAGCATTAGTAAGTATGATTTGATTTTTATGTTTAGATAGACCATATCCACCTTTGTAACCCTCCTGCAATTGCTTCTTATCTTCAGCCGCTATATCGGCAGTGCCGTCTGCATCGGTGGTTTCATTCGACAGGATACCTAAAGCGGAGTTATAGATTATGACACCTCTGGCCTCGTATGCGTTTTTGATATTCTCACACGCCTGGGTAAGGGGTCTGATCTTACTATCTCCTAACAGGATCTTATCATCTGTGAATTGTACCTGGTTATCATTGAAGTGAATGATCTCATCAGGTTGGTAAACTATTTTCTGCCCCTTGTACCAGAACTTGTACTCTTTGATCAGTTCCTCCACTTTGGTCATGTTGAACGGGATCGACTGATTAGATACCGGTATTATCTCGGCATTCATGGCGGGGAGGTTCCATAAGGCTTGTGTCTTTGTCCTGTCCCCTCCATATACCGGGTGCATGAAGCTGTTGCCAAAGATAGACCGCAGGATATAATACTGCGATGCAAGCTCTTTGAAGTTCTGTAATGGGTTTGGTTTGTTGAGAAGCCCTATCTGTGGTATTTTCTTTTCGTTCCCTTCTGAATCTTCAGATATGACGTGCATCCCTGAGAATATTCTAGCCTTGTAATTGATGATTGCCTGAAGCTCAGGAACGGTGAGGTAAAGTGTTAGGAACTTCTTTTGGTTAGCACTCATGCCATCAGAGAGGAAAGCGTTCGCCATCTCTAAAGAGACAAACGTAGGGCTAAACTCTGTGTCTTGGCTTTTCTTTGACTTCCGGCCGAAAGGAAATAATGCCATTTGCAAATATTTTCATGCAAATTAAGCATTATATTTTATAAAGTCAATTGTTTATAATGAGATTTAATAAACTTAAATCATTATATTCATTCATTATAAAGGAATTGAGCATAAAAAAACCCCTCCATTGCTGAAGGGGTCCGTGCGCACTCATGGGGCTTGTTGCTCATTCATCGGCATTGCCCTTTCCTTTAATTACCGCATGACTACCATTTTTCATGCTATTGAATAATGCCACCTCATCAAAACATTCTGGATCAATAATAGGGTGACTATAAAACTCTTCTTTAGGGACGTATTGATTTATAAGAATAGCAGCGTCTTTTAATAACTGAACTCTCCGCACCATTTCAACCCACAAATCAAAGGCTTTGAACTTCCTTATCATATCTGTATCTTCTGACTGCCATATTCTTCTGAGATTATGCGCCCTCTGGTACCATATATCAGCGAAGTCATAGAAACCCTGCCTTGTCTTTATTGCGCTTAATTTCATTTCATCCCCCCTAGGTGTCTGTGGATTAACTTTTCTGCTTTTTTGTTAGGGTTCATAGCTTCAAATTTTATACAATATTATTTAATTTTCTTATGTTTAACCACGCCATGTATACGTTGCTGGCAGATAAA
>JAOZSM010000273.1 GCA_029939675.1 Fidelibacterota bacterium | reverse complement strand
TACTCTATGGGTCTGATGATATTCAGCCTATTGTCTCAGCTGAGGAATATTTCCCCGGTCAATACAGTATCCAGTGGCATCCAGACGAAACGATTCCCAGTGGTCTCTATTATATCCGCGCAGGAACCTATCAAGAATTTACTATTCAAAAAGCGATTTACCTGAAATAAGCAAAATGAAATCTTTAAAGTATAGGGGCGTAACTATGCTAAAAACCAGGAGATTACTGGTCATCGCATTGCTATTTATGTTGGCATTACCTCAGGATACATGGGCCGTAAAAAAATTAGCACAAACCGGTTTTAAATGGCTTTCTATTCCTGTTGGGGCACGTGCCGTGGGAATGGGATCTGCAGTGACAACCATGGATGGTGACTTAACTACTATTTTTTGGAATCCAGCAGGGATGGCCCATATTCCGAATTCCGGATTTAGCATTTCTAATGTATCCTGGATTGCAGATATCAACCATACTGCAAGTAGTTTAGGCTACAAATTGAATGATCGTCTCGTGTTATCTGCCCAGATGATTAGTGTCAATTACGGAACACTTAATGCAACAATTCGGGCTAATAATGACAATGGCTATGTGGATGTGGGAACGTTTTCTCCATCGGGTATTTCTGCTGGAGTTGGCTTGGCAGCAACAATCAGTGACAAGTTTTCTGTCGGTGGTGTAGTAAAATACTGTTACGAGGATCTTGGAACGGCATTTACCACTGATGATTTTTCAGAAGGTGAAATTGTAGCTATTGATGCAACTCTAGGTGTCCCTGCCTTTGATATTGGAACCTTGTTTTATCCAGGGTATGGAGATTTGCGAATTGGCATGACGCTTACCAATTTTTCTCAGGAAAAAAGCTATATCGCCGAATCATTTCCATTGCCACTTACCTTTAAACTTGGCGCGGCTGTGGATGTATTTCAGGCGATAGGATGGGACGATAATCAGCAAATGACCCTCTATTTTGATCTGATACACCCACGAGATTATACAGAGCGAATTCATTTAGGCCTGGAGTATGAGTTGAATCAAATGATTGCACTTAGGACTGGGTATAAGGTCAATTATGATGATGAGAACTTTACCCTCGGTGTTGGTCTAAAACACCATATCGGTCATCTGGGTTTTCAGCTTGACTATGCCTACAATAATTTTAGCACTTTCAATCCAGTCCATGTTTTTACATGTGGCCTGTCAATAAATTAGGCTGGGGGAAAAATGCTTAGACTCATCAGATATATCACATCTTTGACCATCATATTTAGCCTGTTGAACTGTTCAGAAGAAAGTTCGATATGGACGGACCCTAACCCAACCGGTGCCCCAGCTCCCATCATTTTAAGCATTGTGCCTGATTCAGGTTTTGCTGGAAGCGAAGTGATTGTTACTGGAGAAAATTTCTCAACAGATATCAATCACAACATGCTTCTTTTTGGATCTGTTGTTGCCGTTGTGAAAGAAGCTTCAACTACGGAGCTTAGGGTGCAGTTGCCCATGGTTAATGATCAAACAGTCATTCCAAAGCTTGCAGTTATTGGCAGCGAATTCTGGGGTTACTGGGAAGGAGAAACCCAGGATACTTCAGGAAATACAATTGATGATACCCTGGCATTTACTTTTTATAAGGCACTGAATGCCCTTACGGATACACTCTATTGGCCAGCTGGAATTACAACTGGACCTGATTCTACGATTTATTTCATCGTAAATCAGAGTGGGGGTGATTGGAGTCGGGGATTGTACAGTCTTAGTCAAGCTGGTGATGTGGCTGTAGTCAAAACATCCTCAGTTCTCGGGAATTTAATATATGAAGCAAATACTGATACTATCTGGGGCTCTAACTTGAGAAGAGGACGCGAATTAGGTTGGATATCTGCTATCCCTTTTGATGGTTCTACCAGTTTTAAAAAGAAAATTAAAAATACTATCGCTCCTTCAGGCATAGACTTCCAGGAATCCACTGGAAATATGTTCTATTCAAGTCTGGGGTATTATGAAATGAATATTACACCAGTTGAAGACAGCTTTGACACGACGATAACAGACATATCAGGCGGTATTTACTGGGAACCAGTCCCAGGTCGGGTATTTGTTGGAACTGCCTTATCTGATACGACTCTCGGTATAAAAGTGGCTGATTATTCTAGACCAACCAGCTGTAAAATAATGGGTGATTACCTCTATGTGACCCAGGCAGGGCATACGGAAGGAGCTGCAATTAGTCGTAATCAGATCATGGGTGAAACGCTCGGTGAGACAGAAGTGGTTCTGGATGAATTTGAAAATGTGTATACACTTGAATTTGATGTAGATGGTAATTTGTACTTTGTACCTGATGGAAGCAGCACGCTCTATCGGTATACTATGGACACAGGTGAGCTTGTAGAGTTTTTCCCCAACGATATCGTACCAACAGCCAATTATATGACCTGGGATGGGATAAATCTCCTCCTGGTGTATTCAAATATTCCAGATGATTTTGAAGTGACAGCAGCGACTGATCCTGGCATGATCCAGCAGGTTTATGTTGGCACAACCGGATACGAGCAATAGGTGATTATGATGAATATTAAGCCAAATATGAACCTCAAAAGCCATATCGCTATTATAATCTTATTATTAGCTGTCAGCATCAGTTTTGGAGCCAGTAGTGGCAAAGTAGCTGGTAAAGTTATCGATGAAGCAACAGGCGAAGTGTTGCCAGGTGCCAATGTTATGATTCTGGAGCGTTGGAATGGCACAAACACAATCGCTGTGCCAAGAATAGTGGGTGCTGCAAGTGATGTAGATGGTGACTATTATTTGATCAATCTAGCTCCAGGTATTTATAATATTTCCTGCAATATGATTGGTTATGCAAATAAAAAGATTGAGAAAATCGTTGTTTACTCCAATCGTACAACGTCTGTTGATTTTAGAATGGTTTCTGCAGCCCTGGAAGGCGAAGAAATTGTGGTGCTGGCAGATCGTGAAGTGATTAAGCTGGATGTTTCCGCAAGCCAAATGTACATAAGAGCTGAAGATATAGCAGCACTACCTCTAGAAGGTATTGATGAGATATTAACAACTCAGTTGGGTGTTTCAGCTGAATCAAATGCATCTGGCTCTGGTTTTAGCATTCGAGGTGGGGGCATCAATGAAACAAATGTCATTATTGACGGTGTTTCTCTGATGAATGATCGTACCCAGGTTGCTTTATCAAGCATAAGCATGTCGTCCATTGAAGAAATCGAAATATTATCAGGTGGATTTAACGCTGAGTTCGGTTCGGTGCGCTCTGGTATCGTAAATATCATTACAAAAGAGGGGCGGGATCACCTTGAGTTGCATGGCGATGTACGTTTCAGTCCACCAGCCAGAAAACATTTCGGACCCAGTCCTTATGCTCCTGACGGCCCCTTCTGGTCTGTCTATGCAGGCGATAAAGCTTTTGAGGGAGTCACGAGAGCAGATGTAGAGTCTGGAGACTATCCATTTGAGTTTATCGGATGGAATCAGGTCGCGCTCAACAACGCCAGAGATAATATCGAATCGAATGACTACACCCCTCAGGAAGCATTGGAAATCTGGAAATGGCGACATCGGGAAATCGAATATGGGAATGAGCCAGATGTTGTGGCTGACATTACACTTACTGGACCAACACCTATCAGTGGTCTAAATTTCATGTACTCGCAAAGGGTTGAGAATACACAGTATTACTTGCCATTCAGTCGTAAAGCCTATTTTAATTCAGTTAGCCAGTTAAAATTAAATG
>JAOZSM010000070.1 GCA_029939675.1 Fidelibacterota bacterium | reverse complement strand
TCGTCCTATTCATGATCTATTGGGTTGCGGGACATCCATTTTTTGTCGCGGAACGTGCAGTTATGTTTTGGGCGATCCTTATCGTTTCAGGGACTTTGATCTATTCAACACGCATGGCAAAACGGGGTGAGAAGATATTTCTGCGTAGCATCCCCGGTCTTAAAGCCGTGGAAGAAGCTGTTGGTCGTTCGACTGAAATGGGAAAACCTGTACTTTATGTCCCCGGTATTATGGATATGGATCAAGTGGAGACTGTTGCTGGTGTGGTTGTGTTGGGACATGTTGCCAAGATGACTGCCCGGTATGAAACCAGTCTGAATGTACCTGTTGCAAGAGCGATCGTAATGAAGGCTGCTCGTGAATCCTGTCGTGAATCCTATTTGATCGAAGGCCGCCCGGATCTGTTCCATGATGATATGGTTCACTATCTAACGGATGATCAGTTTGCTTATGCAGCTGGTGTTAATGGAATCATGATTCGCGAAGAACCTGCCGCTTGTCTGTATATGGGTAAATTTTATGCTGAATCACTGCTCCTGGCTGAAACCGGTAACTCTATCGGGGCCATCCAGATCGCTGGTACTGCTTCTCCTTCCCAGATACCCTTCTTTGTAACTGCTTGTGATTATACACTCATTGGCGAAGAATTTTTTGCTGCCAGTGCCTACTTATCTCAAGACCCAGAGCTGATGGGGGGGGTAAAGGGACAGGATTATTTAAAAATCCTTTTTACTTCTGTTTTGATTATTTCTGTTCTGCTTTTTTCCTTGAATATTTTTGAACAGCAGCGCAGTGATGAGTGGAAAGAGCTTAAACAGAGTACCAATCTTGAGGCAGAGAAAGCAATTTCGGATTTCTGGGCCAGTGCTGACCCTATTTCAAGGTACCAAGCTGCTTACCGGTCAGTAACTGAACCAAGTGTTGACCGAATTATCAATAAATACAGAAACCTTGCACTTGTAGATTTAAGCAACGGACAGAAGAATAACATTGCACATACAACTGGTAAACTTTTCTGGAACCAATTGCCTATTGACAACCGGATGGAGCTTGTGAATCAGGAGTTCACGGATAATAATCAATCACAATACGATGGAGATTCTGAATTTCGTCAACTTCAGCTGTTAAAAGAAGGAAAAAATAAGTGGAATCAAATGAGTGAAGACGAACAGGAAGCAATCGAACTTGAGTTTCCTGATCTGAATCGCGATGAATTATACGCAGAAGTTGGCAAAAAAACAATTGAATGGGACGATCATGAGGTTGACTGGGCAATTGAACAACGTTCAATTCCTGTGATAAAAAATATCCTCATGGTTCAGTAGGAGATTGAATATGTTCATGAAAAGACAATTACCAATCGCTATCGCAGCCACTATTGGGTTTTTGACCCTGTTTGGCTGGTTTGTAGATGAACCAGGCATCAAATCGTTCGTTGATGATGATGCGACTCAGTGGTTCGATATTTTAGCCAGTTTTGCCATGTTTCTGGGAGCTTTGAATCTGCTGAAATTGCAGGCCATGAAAATAATTAAGAAGCAAAAGGGCTGGCCCTATGCCGCTTTGGCCATTGCTGGATTTACTTTTTCCTTTACTGCAGGATTCATTATGCTGGGTTCTTATAGTGTTGAGATCACAGACTTCAGTAATACTGCTCGAATAGCACCCATATTAGCAGGTGAGATCAACCTGGATGCCAAAAGCACTCAGAATATTCTGAGAGCCGTTCCTGCTGGTGATACCTACACCATTGATGCCCCTTACTTTACCGAAGGTGGTGCTGAATCGATCGTGGAACAGATCGAAGCTGCCGGGGGTTTTGCTGAGATCAGACCTGCAGAATGGGGGGCTCATATTGCAACCCGCGGTTCTTTATTCAACTGGATGTTCCGCTTTATCTTTACGCCACTATCAGCAACCATGTTTGCTTTGTTGGCCTTCTTTGTGGCTTCAGCATCGTATCGGGCTTTCAAAATTCGTAATTTTGAAGCAACCCTGTTGTTGGTTTCTGGAATAATTATCATGTTAGGTCGGGTTCCCATTGGTGGAAATATTTCGGCCTGGTTCATTATGTACATTGTCGTATTGGCCTTAGCAGCCGGGGTGAATACCTGGCTCACAAATAGAACTTATACTCTGGTGGCCGTAGTAGGCGGTCTGCTGCTTGTGACCATTGCCGGATTTATGACCGGCTGGCCAGTTGATCAGCCAGGTATTTTCTATTTGCCAGTACTGCAAGACTGGATCTATAACAATCCCAATGTAGCTGGGGCACGGGCCATCATGATCGGTATCGGTCTGGGTATCTTTGCTTCCTCGATTCGCTACATCCTGGGTATCGAAAAATCGTACATCGGAGAATGATCATGGAAAAATTCTTAGATTTTATTGTACGGGCTGGTAGCCTTGATCGAAGGGTTATCTTTATGGTCATCGCTCTGGCAGTCATGTTACCCCTATTTTTCCCCCTGGGCTTGCCTATTCGGGCCACCAATTCCTCTCAACAGGTTTATGATGTTGTTGAAGAGCTAAACGCTGGTGACAAAGCTTTGGTTTCCTTTGAATATGGGCCCAGTACTAAGCCGGAGATTCATCCCATGGCTGTTGCTTTACTGAGACATCTTTTTTCAAAAGATGTTAAGGTCTATATCACCTGTCTCTGGCCGGATGGTCAATTTATGGCACTGGAAGCTCTGGAACAGGTTGCGAAAAAACAATATGGCAAGGTCTATGGTGAGGATTATGTGCTTCTGGGTTATCGCCCCGGAGCCGAAGCCATCATCAAAGGGTTAGTCAGCAATATCCGCAAGGTGTTTACAGTTGATTCACGCGGTGATTTTCTGGATGATATCCCCATGATGGTAGGTGTGAACCAGGTCAAGGATTTTGATTTCATATTTTCAGCTTCAGCTGGATATCCTGGAACGGTTGAGTGGGTTCAGTATGCTGCTGATCCTACCGGGGTCACCATGAGTACCGGAACCACCTCTATTCAAGTGAATGAGGTCATGCCTTATGTTCAGTCCGGGCAGATCAAAGGCATTCTGGGCGGCATGCCTGGAGCAGCAGAATATGAATCACTTATTGGTCAGGCTGGCATTGGAACCAGTGGTATGGATGCCCAGTCGGTGGCCCATATCATCATTGTCGGATTTATCATATTCGGAAACATCTCGTTCTTTATTGAACGGCGACGTTCCAAGAAATATTAGGAGACTGAATTATGAATGGTTCTGAAATATTTGGAGCGTGGGTAGCAGTCTTTTTAACCCTGGGTATTTTCTCATACCTGTATAAGGATAACCCTTTTTACAAAATTGCTGAGCATGTATTTGTCGGTGTATCAGCCGGATACTGGATGGCAATGGCTTTCTGGACCCAGGTGCAACCCAACCTGTTTGGTCGACTCTGGCCAAAACCGGAGGGTGATATATCAGGCTTTTTGATGAAAGGCTGGTATGGGATCTACAATTCCTTTGGCTTTATCCTGCCTAGTGTCTTTCCTAGTGGCGGCATTGACAAGGGTCATGGACATGATCCTCATTTTATCTATCTCTTACCTTTTGCACTGGGAATTATGATGCTGCTTAGTGTCTCATCAAAATTGAGCTGGTTAGCTCGTTTAGGTATTGCTTATACTGTGGGTATGGCTGCCGGCTTAAGAGCTTACGCTTTTTTGAATTCCAATGTATTAGGCCAGATCAAGGGGTCAGCAGTATCATTTGTTGATATGCCCTGGTTCAGCTTGACCGGTGTGAGTATATTCAATAATCTGATCATCCTGGTGGGTACCATAACGGGTTTACTCTATTTCTATTTTTCCAAAGAGCATAAAGGCACTTTTGGCAAGGTGACCCGGGTGGGGATTTACTTCCTTATGGTTAGTTTTGGTGCTTCTTTTGGGTTTGCTGTTATGGGGCGTATCTCACTACTCATTGGTCGATTCACTGATTTGATCACATACGGTACTGAAACATATAACTATGCCTCAATCTGGGTCTTTTTGCTGATGATTGTCTTATTGGCTGTCTGGACTTTCAAGGGTGACAAGAAAGCAACCGGTTGATTTTTAAGTAGCCACAGATGCATACAGATTAAACACTGATATAAGCAAAAGCTAATGTGGTTACAGATCAATACTGATATACTCGAGTATGAAATCGTAAAAATTGTAGAGACGCAATGCCTTGCGCCTCTACTGCTTTAAGGTTAAAGGTATGAAATGAATCCCAAAAAACCATCAGTGAACATCTGCCTGCCCGGCACAGCTCGTGAAGCGAAGACGGGTGTTTATCTGTGGCTAAATATAGTTTAGGCGAAATATGGCTGTTTCAATTACACTAAGAAATATTATTAAGAAGTACGGTGGGAAGTCAGCGCTGAATAACGTGACTCTGGGAGTGGAAAAAGGGCATATCCACGCCATCATCGGCACAACCGGGTCGGGAAAATCAACGCTTCTCCGGGTGATCGCAACATTAAGCGAACCAAGCCTGGGATCCGGTTACATCAATGGATTAAACCTGGGTGCCCGCCAAAATCAGATCCGCCATCAGATCGGCTATATGTCCCAGGACAGTCGTTTTGAAGAATCATTGACTTTGATGGAGAATCTGACCCTGCAAGGCAAACTGCATGGCATTGCGCAGTCAGATCTACTTAATCGGATATCAGGTTTTGTAACTCGCTTTGAAGTGCTGGATGAACTCCACTCATTTCCCAGAGAAGTAAGTTTTGGAACTCGACGGAAGATTGAATTCATCAGGGCAGTGCTGCATAATCCAACAATCTTATTGCTGGATGAGCCTACGGCCTCATTGGATCAAAATTGTAAAGAACTTATGGAATTATTTCTTCGGGAGCAAAAATCACGTTTTACTACGGTTTTTGTTTCCAGTAATATTGAGCAAGTGGAACGCCTGGCTGATAGAATCTCAATTCTTGATGATGGCCGGGTTGTGGCAGACGGTACTTTAAAGGAATTGAAAGAAACAGATCGGGAAAATCGAATTCTTGATCTGACCTTGTCTGAAACCCATGAGCGGGACTTTAATATATTAGATGCATCACCCCAGGTAAATTCTTATACGGTTCAGGGTAATCGTTATGAGATAGTTACAGAGGCTGATATTCCCTCAGAATCTATCACAGCCCTGTTTCCTGAACGCGTGGTAGAGGCAGTACCCCGACTTCCTGCTCTGGCAGATATTTTCAAACGCATGATCAAGGTGGAGGCCCTCCATGAATAACGTACTGGCGGCACTGTGGCATCGTGATTTTACAATCTACCGCAGACAGTTCACTACCATGGGTCTCATGCCTATCCTTACGGGAGTGATCTTCTTTTTCATGTTCTTTTTACCCTATAAGTCCTTGCTGTCAACAGGGGAGATGACTCAGGTTCTTCCTGCTCTGGTGATAGACTCCTTATTACTTACGCTTCTGATTACCATTTATGAGACAACAGCGCGTTTCTACTGGGAATCTCAACGCAGTAATGGGATGGCTAGTCTGTATGAAATGGGGCGGTTTCATAGACAACCAACTTTCTTTATCGCCCAGTCGATCATCAGTTTGAGCAAGGGATTTGCCCACCTGATTGTAGTTCTGGCCGTCCTGGTCTTTTTAACCGAGATATCATTTGAACAGGTCAATTTCCAGGCAAGTGTTATTTTTATTTTGCTGGGAGCTTTACAGATAGTGGCTTTAAGTAAGATTATTGGACTGTTGATTAAGCATGTAGACACACTCGGTAAAATCCTATATGTTGGGCTATTACCCCTAATGATGATCAGTGGGCTGTTTCTCATCAAGGGTGCTCCCATGGATAATATTTTAGCGATCGCCTTCTATTTGCCCCCCTACAACTGGATGACCGGGCTCGATGCTGCTTT
The DNA here is from genome assembly GCA_029939675.1 of Fidelibacterota bacterium. Taxonomy (GTDB): domain Bacteria; phylum Fidelibacterota; class UBA8477; order UBA8477; family JABMPR01; genus JABMPR01. The sequence goes on along the minus strand of JAOZSM010000070.1, from coordinate 8,128 downwards.
CCTTAATGGGGTTATTGACTATGGCTATCTCCTGATCTGTTTGATCGAGACGGTCTTTCTGCTATGGCTGTCAGCAACCTTTTTCCACCTGGATGGGGACAGTTGAGAGTTTATCTGGCGGGTGCCATTGAGGCTGCTCCAGACAGTGGTACTGTCTGGCGTGGTGCAATAGCCCAGTTCCTGAGAAGCGAGTTGGGTTGGGATGTATTTGACCCGTCCCAGCATGAACAGGATTTCCTTTCTGAGGAAGAAAAGGCTAACTTTAGGGAATGGAAAAGCACTGATATTAAACGATTTAGGCCAGTAATCAAAAAAATTATTGATCGAGATCTTCATCAATTACTCAATACATGTGATGCAGTTATTTGTCTCTGGGATGAATACGTAATTCCAGGAGGAGGCACCCACGGTGAGCTTACATTGGCGTATGAGCACCAGCTCCCGGTCTATCTGGTCTTGGGAATGCCCCTTGAAAAAGTATCATCTTGGATCATCGGGTGCACCACAGAAGTCTTTGCCAGTTTTAGTGATTTGGAACAATATCTAACGTTTTCTTACTTGCAAAAAAATGACGAATAACTGCTTGACTTTCAAAAATGGCTCCTTACCTTTTTAACGTTATCCTAAGGTGGGTAAGGGTTTAAGCCCACTTGAGTCGTCCCCCATGGTTCTACTCGAGTTAACTGAACTAGTATCAATTTAATAAAAAAAACAAGGAGGAAACACTATGAACAAAGCTGAATTGATTGCAAAGATTGCCGAGGATTCAGGGATTACTAAAGTACAGGCCGAAAAAGCACTTGGTGCATTCACAGGCGCTGTATCAGCTTCACTGAAAGACGGTAACAAAATTGCTTTAGTTGGCTTCGGTACTTTTGATGTATCAGCTCGTGCAGCTAGAACTGCTCGCAACCCTCGTACAGGTGAAGCGATTCAGGTCCCTGCAATGAACGTTCCTCGTTTTAAAGCTGGTAAAGGTTTGAAAGAAGCTGTCAACTAGGCTTTTTACTTTACATCAATTAAAAAAAGGGTGTGATTTTCACACCCTTTTTTTTCGGTAGTTGAGTATACCAGTTAATGTCCAGCTTACAGAGGGATCATTCATATGGAAGCCATTTGTCGAGTATCGCTTGCTGCAATAATAAATAATTACCAATTCTTTCAGAAACGAGCTGGTTTGACGCAGATTATTCCGGTGGTCAAGGCCAATGCTTATGGTCACGGAGCCATCGAAATTGTTCGTCATCTTGCTAAGGAATTGGATGTAACTCTTTTTGCTGTAGCCACCCTGGAAGAAGCCCGTGAGTTGGCAACTGCCTTCCCTCATATTTCCATCCTCATCTTTTCCCGCATTTTTGCGGATGAACTCCCTCAGCTACCGAAAATGCTATTCTGAGCATCGGATCCATGGAGGATGCCAACATGCTTATGAACTCGGTATACGGGGGGATTAAAGTCCATTTAAATGTGAATACGGGCATGAATCGTCTGGGATTGAGTCCTGACCAGGCTATGGAGCTTATCGCCAATCCAAAATCATCCCTGAATATAAGCGGTGTTTACAGTCACTTTTCATCTTCAGATACATTTCATACACAACAATATGATGTTCAGAATGAATGTTTTAAAAATTTTGTGATGCGTATTCGGCAACATGGCTATAAAGGGATGGTACATCTGGCTAATTCTGCAGGAGCTTTGCATAATGGACAGGAATTATATGATGCTATTCGTTTGGGGATCAGTCTTTATGGCTACGATACTACGCCTGATGGTCAACATCAGCAATTCCTTAAACCTGCCATGGAAGTTCTGGCTCCCCTGGTCCGGGTGGAGCATATCAAAGCCGGCACGTCAGTAAGTTATGCTGAAAAATGGCAAGCAGCCGTCGACACAAATATTGGTACATTGCGCATTGGTTATGCAGATGGTTATAGCAGGGCTTTGACCAACCGCGGAATCGTTGCGTTTCAGGGCAAAACCTATCCGGTGGTGGGTACCGTGACCATGGATCACATCATGATTGACCTGGGAGATGATAAGCCGGTCTGTGGCAGTCTGGTTACTGTTCTGGGAGGAACACATCCCCCGATTCAAATTGCAAATATTGCTAAGACATTGAACACAATATCTTATGAGATCTGCTGTAATATTTCATCCAGAGTTGTGCGAGACCATACCCCCTAATCTTGGTTGAGTTTACGATTCGATACTAGTCATTGCTGTTCCTAACGTTTTGAGAATGATAGTAATATTTGCCTTAAACAAGGGTTTGGGACAGATTAAGCCCATTTCATGATTTAATCTCCCAGTTCATCCTCAATAATTCTTTTCCTGTGGCTGGCTCTACAAATGTAGTTAATACTATCGTTTTATAGTACTCAGCACCGTTTTCTAATTATGGTCACTGTTATTATGGAATACATCTGTGTCCATCTGTGTTTTATCTGTGGCCAAAAAGAATTTATTTGGGACAGGTATGATTTTCAACACAACCAAAGTCAAAAAAGGGTTGAAATCCCTGAAAAAATTATTAACTCCATCCCTGCATCAGAGCTTGGGAAGCAAGCTACCCTGATGAACTCGATAATGACGCTTCCTGATAAGTGTGTAATAGGAGTTATACCTTGAATATTTTGGTGATCAGTGGTGATAAATCACGCAAATTTGATTACTATCAAAAATCCTTTCCAGAGTCCCGGATCGATATATTAGACCAATCTGAACTTAGCGCAAAAGTACTAAGTGACCAGTTGCTCAGCTATTCCGGTGATTCTTTATTGATGATTGATGCCCGAACCGAAAAAATTGTGTTTAAACAAAGTGCTGCCGAATTATTTGATCTCATCGCAGAAACCTCAGAAGGCTGGTCCTTGATCTATTCTGATTATGAGGTTAATGATAAAGGTGTGATCAATGAAGAACATTTATTAGACCACCATATTGGTCGCGTAAGGGATAATACCGATTATGGTAAGGTCTGGTTTCTTAATCTCGAGCGAGTGAAAGAAATTCTACCCCTTGCAGATACAACCCAAAAGCATTTTTTATATGAGCTCAGGTTGCGCCTTAGTGAGGCCGGGGAATTGGTTCATATAGCCAATCGTTATGCTGGTTCACCCTACGTTGTCTATAAGGCCTTGAATGAACAGAATGTTTTTGATTATCTCATGGCCAGTAAAGAATCTCAGCTGGAATTAGAGCAAATCCTCACGGATCACCTCAAACGAATTGATGCCTATCTGGCACCAGGAGCATTTTATAATCCGGTACCCTACGCATCAAAAGAGTACGAACTAACTGCCAGTGTAATTATTCCTGTGAATAATCGCCCGGTATTTATTGGTTCGGCCATTGAATCTGTTCTGGCCCAGACTGTTCAGGATATTGAGGTCATTGTCGTGGTAAATGGCGGTGAAGATGATCCAACTATACCTGCAGTTAGGGCTTATCTCCCTGGTGGTGAAAAATACAACGCAGATTTACCTGATGTTCGTCTGGTAATTCTGGATATTAATAATATTGGGCTGTGTCTCAATATCGGCTTGAAGCAGGCCCGTGGAAAATTTTATGTTCAACTCGATTCAGATGATCAGCTAACACCGGATGCCGTAGAGAAAATTACTGCTGTTTTTAAGGCAGATGAGACTATTGCCATGGTCATTGGTTCTTACGAGGTTTGGGAAAAAGATGCGAACAGCGGTGAACTCAGTCGAATGGAATCAATCCCAGTTGTAACGCATGCTGAGTGGACCGAGGAGAATGGTCGTAATAACCTACTCCGGATCAATGGTGCTGGCGCCCCGCGCTCTTTCTATATCGAGTCTGCCAGAGATCTGGGATATCTTGACATGAACACGTCAGCCTTTGCCCGGAATTATGGAGAGGATTACCACTTTGTCTCCCGGATAAGTGAACATCATCGTATTGGGCGAGTCTATGATCCCATCTACAAAGTGATTCGACATGGTGGTGGAACAGACCATAATATTGATCGGGTTACAGTGGATAGAAATAATAATGCTAAGGATGAAATGCGTCGTGAAGCTATTTATCGACGACAAATAATTAATGAGGTTGCCAATGGATGAAATTATGCTCATCGGTATTGATGGGGGAGCTTCCAAGGTTCTGGTCCATAAAGTCGCTATTTTGATTAACCCCATGCGCTTTGTCGCACTCAAGCCATTTATTGAAGTTACTTATAATAGCTCTGAGTTTTATAACTCAAATTTTAAACCGATCGTGCTATCCCGGCAGATCAAAGAGCACAAAAGTGGGTCAGTAACACAGGCAAAAACTGAAGTTGCCCAGGAAAAAGCATTTCTTGAGAGCTTCTCCAAAGCGATTCGAACCATTTTGGGTAATAATGTCACCCAGGATGTGGTGATCGGTATGGGGCTTCCTGGTTTGAAAACTGCCGATAAACGCGGAATCTCAGCCATGGCCAATGGTCCCCGGATGCCAAAATTTCTGGACAAACTCGAAAAACAGCTCCAAGCTGAAGGTTATAAAACATTATTTCCCATTCATGAAATCGGTAGTGATGCTGATTACTGTGGTTTGGGTGAACAGTGGGGGGATGATGGCGGGATGCGCGGTGTTGACTCAGCCTATTATTTTGGTGTAGGTACTGGTATTGCAGATGCCATGTTGCTTGATAAAAAAAGTGTTCCTTTCGATGCCTGTAGCTCATGGATCGCCAAGACCTGGGAAATGATGGCAAATGAGGAGGAGAGTTATGAGAATCTCCTGTCGGCCAAAGGTATCCAGACTCGTTATGGTAAAATGATCGGAATGAGCCAGGAAGAAATGGAAAAAGCTGAAATTTATCTCTGGCAAATCTATGAGCGTGCCTTTGATGGAGAAGAAGCCGCTTTGGAGATGGTTAAGAGTATTGCTCAATCTTTATCAGAACTCTTTTACCATCGTATCAGAACTCTGGCGGTAGGTTCTCCGGAAACAACCCTCATTGAAGAGTCTCGTGTCCTGAATGTTGAACATGAACACCTGGGCAAGGTCTTCGAGCGCATTGTTGTGGGTCAACGGCTTGGTGATATCTGGGAATTTAAGAATTTTGTGCCCCTCTTGCTCGATCCGGTAAATGAAAAATTGGGTCGTATGATCCATTCATCGGATTTGCCGGCAGAAATAAAGAGTCTTTATCTCACCAAGACCAATCGTCTGCGTGATGATCTGATCACCCATTCAGAATTGCGACATGCCCCAGCTCTGGGAGCTGCTGTAGATGCCTATCTCGAGTGGATTGAACAATGATCATATCCGGGTAGGAATCGTTCTACCCGAAGATAACATCCAAAACGTTTCTTTGTCATGGAGTCCAGAGCTAAAAGTCACTGGAAACCTATCCGGGATTGAGACAACTCAAAATCTTGAACTAAGCATCAAATCCGGTCTGATTCGGGTTGGCGGAATGTCTGTTGTAAAGGACGTAGCTGAACTCACTCTGAGCAGCTCAGATGCTGTTGAGTTATTAACGACAAAATCGGGAATCCGACTTGAGCCAGTTATTGCCGGTCGTGGTTTCCATTGGGAAAAAATGATCGCAGTTGACTTACCTGGTGAGCTGTCTATTACGGTCGAGAACGACCAATTTAAAATCATCAATACTCTGGATATTGAAGCTTACGTAGCTTGTGTTGCTACCTCCGAAATGGGTGCTGAAGCACCAGCTGATCTCCTGGCAGCCCAAACAGTAGTTGCCCGTTGCTGGTCACTGGCATTGGCTGAAGCCAAACATGTGGCAGAGGGCTTTGATGTCTGTAACGATGATTGCTGTCAACGGTATCAGGGTACCAGCTTTCTTACTCCTCATTCGCTTAAAGCTGCCGTGGAAACGCAGGGTGAAGTCCTGATCTATGACAATCGGATCATTGATGCCCGCTACTCAAAGAACTGCGGGGGCATGGTAGAGGCCTATGAGACAGTCTGGGATGGGGGACCGGTGCCATACCTGATTCCACTTTGGGATGGACCAGAACAACTCCCAGGGCAGGCTGTTGATGATTTTGAAGCACTCTGGAATTATGAGGATGCCTACTGCTCCTCAAAACGGTTTCAAACGGTGAATCTGGCGGGAATGCTGGGCAATGTGGATGAGTCAGGCAGTTACTCCAGGTGGGAGCAACGCATCAGTAAAGCAGCTATCCTGGAAAATCTGAAAAAGTATTCAGGAGTGATCTGGCAGCATATTCATGGTATCCGGATTATGGAACGTGGTCCCAGTGCTCGCATCAAATATTTATTCTTAGACGGTATCGATGAATCCGGACAGACAGCTGAACAGCTGGTCAAATCGGAGTACGGAATTCGCCAGATGTTTAGTGATTCCTTTCTTTACTCATCTGCATTTGTAATTAAAAATGCTCAAAGTCTTAAAGATGATGACCATGTTATTTTACGTGGCGTTGGCTGGGGGCACGGGGTTGGTCTATGTCAGATGGGGGCCCTGGGCATGGCGCTGGACAAGATTGATTATAAAGCAATTCTAGCTCACTATTATCCGGGTACCACCTTCACCACGCTATAATTTCGATCGTTTTTCAGCTTTACCCCCTCAAACCACTCGGAATGTGAGGACCGGCGTCATATTTCAAGTTTCAGGTTATTGAATTATGTTGGTAAGCAGATTTTACAAACTAGCTTAAACCAACAATCTGGAGTAAAGAAATATGCTAAACCAAAAAATTATTTTGCGACGCCAGTTTCTATTGATAAGCATACTATTGCTGGTATTAATTAATGCGTGCACCCAGAAACCAACACCTGTAACTCCTCAAATCGCCATTCCAACTCCGGTTGAAGTAACAGCTCCCAGTGTTGTCAGAACTGGTCTGGAGGTTTTCCTGGATCGTGAAACTGGTTTTGAGGGTCTGAAGTATGGTCTCCTGGCCAATCAAACTTGTGTCAATCGGGATCTGGTCCACGGAATCGAACTTTTGCAAAACCACGTTGATCTGCGCTTGCTCCTTTCACCCGAACATGGATTATTTGGAGCCGAAAATGCCGGAGATCGAGTTGATACTGAAACGGATATCAATTCTGGCATAAAATCACTTTCAACCTATGGAAAAAAACCGGCTGATATAGCTGAGATGATCAGTGATCTGGATGTGGTCTTGTTTGACATCCAGGATATTGGTGTTCGCTCCTATACATATATCTACTCGATGGCCTACCTCATGCAGGCAGCCGCTATAACAGGGAAAAAAGTTGTGATTCTGGACCGACCAAACCCCGTTAACGGGTTACGCATGGAAGGTGGTCTGCTAGATCCAAAATATTCCAGCTTTGTTGGTCTCTATCCGATTCCTTATCGACACGGCATGACTATCGGTGAACTGGCTCTGTTGTTTAACTCGAAATATGGGATTAACTGTGATCTGGAAGTCGTCCAAATGGAAGGCTGGAGCCGGGATATGTATTTTGAGGAGACGGGGCTGCCCTGGGTGCCGACTTCACCTCATGTTCCTGATGCAGCCACAATTTTACCCATGATTGCCACAGGTACCTATGGGGAACTGGGCATGCTCTCAGAGGGAGTAGGGGTTACCACACCTTTCGAGGTCGCCGGTGGACCCTGGATCACCAATCCAAACGAATATGCCCAGGCTCTGGAACAACGGATCGGTGAGGGGGTCATTTTTCGGCCCATGTTTTTTAAGCCTTACTATGGGAGACATAAAGGCCAAACCTGCGGAGGGGTCCAACTGCATGTAACTGATCGGGATAAGTTTGAACCCTACCTCGCTGGTCTTCTAATGATGTCTGTTCACCAGGATCTTTATCCTGAAATTGATCTGTTCAAGAATGAAAATCGCTGGAGCATGTTTGCCAAGGTTATGGGCTCAGATCAAATCCGAAAGGACCTCCAGGCCGGTAAAGATCCCCGGGAAATGGAAGCGGAATGGCAAGCTGATCTGGCTAAATTTAAAGAACTTCGAAAAAAGTATCTACTCTATGATTGACGATCCTGCAAAAAGTTCCTCTCGCAGAGAACGCAGAGACGCAAAGTGTTGATAATTAAGAACATAGTCCGTGTTCGTGTAAGTTGCTATATTTATTGATGTTAGGGTGATATTCATGTTCTGTCATATACTTTTTGCGA
>JAOZSM010000272.1:2605-3788 GCA_029939675.1 Fidelibacterota bacterium | reverse complement strand
AAAACCACGTTTCAGCAGGGAAAGCCGCTTTTTACAAAAAATACGGCATGGATTTCGTCATGGGTCGCCGGGAAGGATCCTGGTTATATGACATTGACGGTACCAAGCGCCTCTTTAATTGTCATTCCAATGGGGGCGTCTTTAACCTGGCACACCGTCACCCTGAAATTATTGATACGCTAAGATCTGCTTTGGATGAGCTTGATATTGGAAATCACCATCTCATGAGCCAGGAACGGGCTGCTCTGGCCAAACAATTGGCTAATAGTATGCCAGGTGACCTGAACGTCTGTATTTTTAGTGTCGGTGGTGGAGAAGCCATTGACCTGGCCTTGAAATTAGCTTTAGGGCATACGGGACGCTCCAAAATTATCTCGGCAAATGGTGGTTATCATGGTCATACCGGCCTGGCTCTGTCAGTGGGCGACGCCCAGTATCGGGAACCCTTTGGAGTCGGGTTAGCCGATATGCAGCAGGTTCCTTTCAATGATATAACAGCTCTGGAAGCAGCTCTGGATGATCAGGTGGCTGCCGTGATCCTGGAAACGATTCCAGCTACGTTGGGGATGGTCATACCTGAACCGGGTTATCTGGAGCAGGTCCGATCATTGTGCGATAAAAATGGGACACTGCTAATCATGGATGAAGTTCAAACCGGATTGGGGCGTACCGGGAAACTGTGGGCTTTTGAACATGCCGGTATCACACCTGACATGGTGGTTATAGGCAAAGGTCTCTCCGGCGGAATCTACCCTATTGCTGCAACCATCATTCGTGAACCCCTGGATGCCATTTTTAAAAAAGAGCCCTTTATTCATATTTCAACTTTTGGTGGTTCTGAGCTGGGCTGTCGGGTAGGACAAAAAGTTTTGAGTATTTCCTCTGATAAAGATTTTCTGCAAAATGTGCAGACCGCTGGTCAAAAAATGCGAAACGGTTTAGAATCACTCCGTCAGAAATATCCAAAATTCTTTACCGGTATCCGTCAAAGTGGGTTAATGATCGGTCTGGAGTTGCGGGATGAGTATTCTGGACCCGCTTTAACCAAGGCAGCCTATGATCATGACCTGCTCATTATTTATGCCAATAATGATCCATCGGTTTGTCAGTTTCTGCCAGCTCTGACCATTACAGATTCTGAGATTGAGCAGGTTATTGAACAACTGGACCGGGCCTTTAATTC
>JAOZSM010000272.1:0-2505 GCA_029939675.1 Fidelibacterota bacterium | reverse complement strand
CAACGAATTTAACGAAAAGAACGAATTGTCGCGTGGTGTGTGAATGTTTCTAAAAAAAATATCCGTGGTTATCTACGAAAATCCGCGGCAGGAAAAGAGCAATAATGTTAACTAAAGAACGTCTGCAAAACTTTGAAACTGGTTTGAATCCTTTGGCACCACAGTCCTCTCCCATCCCCTGTGAAATCATGGGCTATGGTGAAATATCCACTGTTCTAAAGATCGATAATGACTCTGATCTGGCTGCTAAACGGATGCCCATGTTCTCTTCAATCTCTGCCGCTGATGAATATGCCGGGAATTATCAGAGTTATTGTAACCGTCTCCGGGAAGCCGGTTTAAATGTTCCTGAAGATACAACCATTAGTGTCAACGGTCATGGTGGCATTACTGTTCTCTATATTTTACAGAAACAACTACCGCCGGAACGTTTTTGCCATAAGCTCATCCACTCCGAAGCACCTGATTACATTTCCGGGATGGTTCATTTGATTGTGAAGGAGATCGAGAAGGTCTGGACATATAATGCCGAACATGAGCCTAATCTTAAGCTGGCCATTGATGGACAACTTTCCAATTGGGTTCTGCTGGAATCTGGTGAACTGCTTTTTATTGATACCAGTACTCCTCTTATGCACGAAGCTGGCCGGGAAGTTCTGGATCCGGAGCTGCTCATTCAAAGTGCGCCTTCTTTCCTGCGCTGGCTGATTCGCTGGCAATTTTTAGATGATGTGATGAGCCGTTACTATGATCGACGACTGGTGTACACCGACCTGATTGCTAATCTTTATAAAGAACAACAACCCGAGTTGGTAACACCCTGGATCGAGATCATTAACGCTGAAACCGGTAATAGAATGGAATCACTGGATAAAAAGCAGATCGAGTCTTATTATAAAGAGGATAAGGTGATCTGGAGTTTGTTTCTCGGTTTACGACGACTGGACCGCTTCATTAAGACCAAATTGCTGGGGCAGCGCTATGAGTTTGTACTACCAGGGAAGATTAAACGTTAATGAACGTTTTGAGCCGCGGATCTACACGGATAAACGCGGATGGCAACAGCAGGGGTGGCATTCATACCCCAATTTGATTCTTTGAGTATCTATGAAGCAGGAGAATAATTATGTGTGATACCTTTGTAGCTTTACCCTCTGTAACTAAAGATGGTAGTATGATCTTTGGCAAGAACAGTGACCGGGAAGCCTCTGAAGTTCAGTTGCTGGAATATTATCCGGAATGTCGTCATGATCCAGATGAGATGGTGGACTGCACTTATATCAAAGTAGCTCAGGTGGAAGAAACTCACGCAGTTCTACTAAGCCGACCCTGCTGGATGTGGGGCGCAGAAATTGGCGCTAATGACAAAGGTGTGGTCATTGGAAATGAAGCGGTATGGACCAAAATGCCTCTGCAAAAAGAAGGTGGTCTGACAGGTATGGATCTCCTGCGACTGGCCCTGGAACGACGCAGCACTGCCAGAGGAGCCCTGGAAACCATTACAGAGCTGCTTGAGGAATACGGCCAGGGTGGTAATGGCGGATATCGCAATAAGAGTCTCTACTACCATAATAGTTTTCTGATTGCCGACCCCAATGAAGCCTGGGTCTTAGAAACAGCTGGTCATTTATGGGTTGCCAAGCAGGTTGAGGATTATTATGCCATCAGTAATGGTCTCACCATCGGTTCAGACTTTGACCTGATGCATGAAGACCTGATCTATACTGCTCTGGAAAAAGGCTGGATCAAAAAGAAGGCTGATTTTCACTTTGCCAATTGTTATTCAGATAAATTTTACACGACCTTTTCAGCTTGCCGGATGCGTCAGGGGCGTTCCCATGAAATGTTACGTCAGAAATCATATACCCTAACGGATGCTTTTGCCCATCTAAGAGATCATGGCAGTGAAGATTATCGGCCGGATACTCATTTTCTCATGGAGCATGTTTGTGCCCATGCTGGTGCCAGTCCAGCCCGCCAAGCTTCCCAAACCACGGCCTCGCTAGTAGCGCACTTAACCCCTGGTCAGAACACCTTCTGGGCTACAGCTTCTGCCAGTCCCTGTACTTCGATCTTTAAACCAGTCTGGTTTGGGGATGACCCCTTGCCGACCTCTTTTGTGGGAGAAAGTGTGGAGCAGTTTGATGATGACATCTTCTGGTGGCATCATGAAGAATTACACCGTCAAATACTCCAGGATTTTCAACATCGCCATGATTTGGTGCGTAAGGAATTTGACCTGCTAGAACAACGCTGGCTGAAAGAGGCCGCCACAGTGAAGCCCTCCAAACAGGCTGCCCTCACTGCTGAGGCTTTTGATCTGGAAACGGAAATCACCGACGCCCTCGTTGCTATGCTTGCAACGGAGTCAGTCGAGATAAAACCACACCTCCCCTACCGACGCTACTGGAAAAAGCAAAATAAGCTGGTTGGGTTGGAGTTGAAGTAAGAAGTCGAAAGTCGAAAGTCGAAAGTCGAAAGTCGAAAGTCGAAAGTCGAAAGTCG
>JAOZSM010000069.1 GCA_029939675.1 Fidelibacterota bacterium | reverse complement strand
GGCCCCACTGCTGATGGCCATATTTTCTTAACCTTCAAATACAAAAAAATCATTACCCACCCTGGGCTAGTAATCCACCTACTGCCAGGTCCTAAGGCAACCAGTAATGATCCGGACTTTATTGCCGGATTATACATCAGTTCGCAAGCACGCGCATTTCTGGAGAACTTACAGGACTCCCGTAAGAGTAGTGGTATTAGCAAAACGCTTGAACACACTGTCATCGAAGAACGTTTGGATCAAATTTGTCGTATTAAAGGTGAGAAAGCCCTTAACCAACTTCGTGACGAAGCGCAGAGTCAGGCAAGTACTCTTGATATGGAACCAGCTTTTCAGAAACTAACCAGGGTCATTAGCGCTATCCTCAGTACTCATTCTAACGTTAACTTGCTATCTCCGCTCACCAAAGCTAGATCGCAGGGATGGCCATATGACCCTCATCGGATTGAACTATTCAGCATCCTGTTTGGCAAATTACAGCGCAGCCCACTGCCAACACTAGAGGAGTCTCAGCATTCAGAGGAGGAGAGACTTCTCTTTGCGTTCTTTGAAGCATACTTTTCAAATTATATCGAAGGTACGGTTTTCGAGCTTGAAGAAGCTCGAGAGATAGTATTCAAACAAATAATACCTCAACAGCGTCCAACTGATGCCCATGATGTTCTGGGCACCTTTAAGGTTATCAGCAATTCCATGGAAATGAATCGCTCAAGTATTGATTATCAATCCTACCAAGACCTACTTCAGTCCAGACACTTGACAGTTATGGCTATGCGAGCAGATAAATCACCAGGCGAATTTAAGTTAAAACCTAATCATGCAGGCGGGACTCACTTTGTGGAGCCTGATTTGGTAAGAGGGACACTGTTAAAGGGGTGGGAAATGCAGCAGGCTTTACCGGATGCGATTTCCAAGGCCATTTTTCAGATGTTTTTAGTCTCTGAAGTCCATCCATTTGAAGATGGAAATGGGCGTATCGCTCGCATCATGATGAATGCTGAATTAGTGCAGTCAAATTTTCAAAGAATTATTATCCCAACTGTCTATCGTCAGGATTACCTCTTGGCATTACGCGCATTGTCAAGAAGCCAAAATCCAAATCCTCTCATTGAAGCTTTGCTCAAAGCGCAAACTTTCTCGGGTCAAATAAATCTTGGTGATTGGGATCGTGCTGTCAGTGGACTCACCAGCAGCAATGCCTTTCAAGAACCAGATGAAGCGCGATTGATCTTGTCAAACGAATATGGATAATATGTGTAGCTCTGTTCCCGACTGGGGGCTAGCCTTTGTCTGGTCTGGATTGTCCAGCTTGAAAACACTAGCTTTGCTTGACGCACCTTTTCCAGTATTACATCAGACTATAGAAGATCAGGAACGTCTACATTCTCCTCGATCAAGTCTTTCAGCTGCCCCATCCTGAAGTGATCATCTTTAGATAGCAAAGAGACCAGATTGTCAACCTTCTGAGCCGCATGGAAAGTATCCTGAGCGACCAGGAGTAAGGGAACATTCGCTGCTGAAGCCTTGGCAATAATATTGGGAGGGGGGAGAATATTATTGGTAAGTATGATACCGGCAGCTTTCGTTTCCAGAGCAGCCAGGATCATATCACTACGATCACCACTGGTTATTACCAGTTTAGCCTCCTTATTAAAGCGCTGCACGCGTAACACAGCATCAGCTGACATCGCTCCTACAACCACATTCATGACGTAATTGGATAGTCCCTTTTCCCCTGCCAGAACTTTGGCAAAAAAGAGATCAGACAGATATTGCATGGAGGGTCGGGTTAGATTTTCCAAATACGGTATGATACCTAACAGAGGTAAGTCCAATGCTGTAAAATGTTCATGATAGACCGTTTTAAAATCTTCAATATCCCGGACCTTATTGATGATCACCCCAAATATTTTTACTTCGCTATGATCCAGCATTCTTTTCAGGGCATAGGCATCATCACAGATCTGGTCATTGGTTCCACTGAGAACAACCAGCAACTCACCATCCAGATATTTACAGAGCGAGAGTGCATCAAGATGAACAGAAAGCCCCCGGTTTATCTCAGTTCCACTCTCGATAAGCATGATCTCTTTTCCCGTGGAGTTCAGAGCCGCTATTTCACGAACTTTCGCAGCAGTTGTCTCTGCATCATACATGAACCGTAATTTGGAATGATCAAAACCAATACTCATGGCTTCCGGTGACTCTTCAGCACCCATGGCTGTTGTACAGGCAGCCGCATCAAAATCCCAAAGACGTTTTTTACGATAAAGCAGACGATCTCCAAAGGGCTTCAAATAGCCCATCTGCTGTGAGGAATTTTTCGCCAAACCTACGATCACACTGGTTTTTCCGGCATCTTTTCGTAGAGAAGTAACAATTATATTTTTCATGATTTTAAATCCTCTTTAGCGTCAGATAATAATACACGTATATCAACAGCGCGAGCACCTCTTCCCTGCTCGTATACCACCATTGGATTAATCTCAATATCAGTAATTCTGGGAACCAGACTGATGAGGGCGGAAACCTTTTCCAAAGCTATGATGATGCTTTCGATATCCTTCCGGGCTTCGCCCCTAACTCCCAGTAATAAGGGATACGATCGAATTTCTTTAATCATGGTCCGAATTTCATTTTGGCTCAGGGGCAGTGCCCGAAAAGCGACATCCTTCATCACCTCAACATAGATACCGCCCAGACCAAACATGAGCGTTGGTCCAAAATTGGCATCCCGCCGACCACCTAGAATCACCTCAGTACCGGCTGTGATCTGCTCAACAACTTCGATGCCGTCAATAACCGCATTGGGTACATTCGCTTTACACGAGTGAATGATGGTTTGGTAGCCATCCACAACTTCGTCTGAGTTATCAAGGTCAAGCAGTACACCACCCGCATCACTCTTGTGCAGGATATCGCGAGAAACGACTTTCATGACAACCGGGTAACCAATCTGATCGGCCAAATTAACAGCTGCCTGAACTGAGTGAACAACACCGCCCCGGGGACCAGGTAACTGAGCTGCAGCCAAAAGTCCCTGACCTTCTTCAGCAAGGAGAAAACTGCGTCCATCAGCCAAGGCACTATCAATTAACCGGTTTACAGCACTTACATCAATCTCAGCTTCGGTATAGGGTGCCACTTCCTGAACCTGAACCTTACGCATAAAATGCAAGGCTCCCAGACAGGATACACCATCATAGACATCCCGATAAACGGGAACATTATTTTTATGTAAGACTGTAATAGCTGCTTCTGTTTTCTCACCACCAAAGACTGAGAAAGTTATGGGTTTCCCTTTGGCCTGATATTGACCATACATTTCATCGATCATCTCAGTCAATTCCTGAGAATCCATCATGGCAGTTTCACAATATAAAGCGATGACAGACTGAATATCATCATCTATCAGTGCTTCTTTTAGAGCTTTTACATAATCAGCCTTGGTAGCCTCCCCAGTGATATCAACCGGGTTCTTGGTAGATCCGAAACCATGCGCGACACTTTCGAAGGTTTCTTTAAGTTTTTCCTGATCATCATAAAGTTTTATTTCATATTTTTCACAGGCATCGGTGGCCATTACACCAACACCGCCACCATTAGTAATGATAATGGTATTGCGGCCTTGTGGAGTTGGTGTATGAGAGAGAAATTTACTCCATTCTAAAGCCTCCTGAATGCTCTCTGCCCTCAAGACACCGCATTGGCGCATGATGGCATCAAAAACCTTATCGGAGCCCGCCAAGGAGCCAGTATGACTGGCTGCAGCTACGGCACCACGTTTGGAACGACCCGACTTGATCACGATCACCGGTTTAACCCGGGTAGCCCTTTTTAGCATGGCAACCAGTCGCTCACCTTCCTGAATACCTTCTACGTACATGAGAATGATTTTGGTCTCATCCTGATCGATTAAATACTCGAGTAGATCAGATTCATTGATATCGGTCTTGTTTCCCACTGAAATAATTGAGGATAATCCAATATTCTGGACTGCGGTCTTACCGATCATGGCAATACCCAGGGCACCACTCTGAGTAATAATGGCTACGTTTCCAGGACGGATGTCACGAGGACCGAACGTTGCATTCAAAGCTGCTTTGGCAGAATAATGACCAAAAATATTGGGACCCAATACTCGCATATTATGGGCATGAGCATAATTCAGCACCCGCTGTTCCTCTTCCAGATTCCCAACTTCTGAGAAACCAGAGGAAATAATGGTTAATATTTTAACCTGTTTTTTAGCACAGCTGACTACGGCATCATAGACAAAGCGGGCTGGGATGGCGATAACGGCTACATCAACCGTGCCCTCGATATCCTCAACACTTTTTAAAATATCAAAGCCCAGGGCCTGTCCGCCTTTGGGGTTTACAGGGTAGATCTGCCCTTGATATCCAACTTCGATCATGTTCTCCATGATCTTATACCCAATCTTTCCTGGTTCCTGGCTTACACCGATCACAGCCACAGATTCGGGTTCGAACAATAATTTTATATCTGGTTTACTCGCTATCATTTACTCTCCAGAAAGGTCATTTTCATTTCATACATTCCATCTGAAATATGTTTTTGCACATCAAATCCCATGCTCTCAAATAAGCGCATCATTCTTGAATTACTGATAATTACATCTGCAGTAAAGCCCAATAATCCCTGTTTTTTTGCCAAAAGGGTCAGGTAGCGCAACAGTTCACGTCCGATACCCAATTCCTGGTGGTCATCCCGAATTACAAAGGCCACATCAGCCGTGTGAGTAGATCCAATAATGGCGTACTGCCCCAGTCCAACCAATATATCCCGATCTTCTTCATGGGCGAAAGCCAGTAAAATGATCTCACTGGTATAATCGATGACAACAAACTCCTGAAGCCGTTCATGAGGCATATCTTTTCGTTCAGAAATAAAGCGACGCTGTAAACTTGTATCTGATAAAGAGTAGAAAAACTCTTTTAATAATGGCTCATCGCTGATCTTCACCGGGCGCAAGAATATTTCAAGGCCGCCTGAGGTCGTTCGATATGTCTCAACCTTCTCAGGATATTCCCCCGCCTTTCCAACAATAAAGGCCTGATCCTGATAAATCAGATTACGTTTTTTGGCTTTACGGATCAACTCGGGCCGAAATTTAGGGTGAGCAATAGAAATTAACTCCATGGCTCGCTCCCGGATATTCTTCCCATGGAGATATGCTATTCCATACTCAGTGACCACGTAATGGATATCGCCCCGGTTGAGTGTCACTCCTGCACCTGATTTAAGAAAAGGCACAATGCGTGATATTTCACCGTTCTCAGCTGTTGAGGGAATCGTCAGAATAGTTTTTCCCTTCTTGGCTAGAATGGCTCCACGCATAAAATCAGCCTGTCCTCCAATTCCACTGTAAAAAACCTTTCCCAGGGATTCAGCTGTTGCCTGACCTGTGAGATCAATCTCAAGGGCGGAATTAATAGCAGTCATATTATCGTGCTGGGCAATGATTCTAGGATCATTTGTGTAATCAACGGTTTTGAATTGAATAAAGGGATTGTCATGCAAAAAATCATAGGTCTCAGCTGAGCCCATGCTGAAAGTTGCAATCGTTTTCCCACGATTCAGAGTTTTTTTAGAATTGTCAATAACCCCGGCCTGCATCAGCTTGACCAGACCATCTCCCAACAGCTCGGTGTGAACACCCAGGTGCTTTTTGTGAGTCAGGTTTGAAAGAATTGCATTGGGCAAACAGCCATACCCTACTTGAATGGTATTGCCATCCTCAATAAGGGTAGAAACATATTTTCCAATACGATCAGCAACATCATTATCAAGCTCATCTTTGTATTCCAGAAGGGGTTCTTCATGGAAGATTAGAAAGTCAACATCTGATATATGGATGAATCCATCTCCATGGATTCGAGGCATACGAGGATTAACCTGAACAACGATCGTCTGAGCTTTTTCTGCAGCAGCTTTAACGATATCAACACTTACACCCAAGCTCATGTAACCATGCGGATCCGGACAGGAAGCCTGAATCAAGGCTACATCTACAGGAACATGGCCGCGCGAAAAAAGGCGGGGAATCTCGGACAGAAATATTGGTGTATAATCAGCCAAACCGGCGTTGACTGCCTGTCTGGTACTGTTGCCTATGAAAAAGGAATTGTGTCGAAAATTGTGTTTAAATTTTTCCTGGGCATAGGGGGCTAATCCCAGTGACCAAACCTGAATTACCTCTGCATCAAAAAGGGCTTTGGGATCAGATTCAATGTGTTCAACCAGCGATTTGAGTAGAAATTGTGGTTCTCCACAGGCAGTATGGACAAAAATACGATCGCCTCTATGTAAACTCTTAAGCGCCGTTTGAACGGGAACAAATTTAGCGGGGTACTGTTTTCTCAACTGCTCAAGGGCAGTGGTGTTTTCTTTATTGCCGGTCATTCTGCCCATCCATTCCTTGTATCCTTACTCCCTGCACTAAATGCAAATAAGGTGCCTGAGCAAGCCAAACGCAAAAGATAATTTACTGATTGTGATCAAATCTATGGGAAATGTTTCAACAATAGACTCGTGACCTTTACCAAAAGAGATTGTGAGAACTAATCTTTGGAGTACGATTCTATCCGCTTTATAATTTCGGGGATAGCTTCTTTTCCTCGTCGGTAACCTTGTTGAATTGCCTTTTCAGCATGGTCAAAATCAAAGAAATTCATATCTCCTAAGCGAGGCTGGATCAAGATATCAGGTGGGTGGGTCCTCAGGTTCATCTCTTCAATTTTCTTTTGCATGATATTCAAGGAAGAACTTAAAACTTCAAAAATATGGGGGGATGGTTCATCTCGACTGAACCACCGATCAATTTTGGTACTGACAGCATGACCCGCTGAACCATAGTGTTCGATCCAGGATTTTATCACTTCCAGACGCTTCGTCTCAACCCCTGCTGAGTGGCTTCTATGTTCAACACTTACTTGCTTTCCGGAATCTTTGGAGACTCTCTCTGAATTGAGGTTAACCGCCACGACTATGTCGGCACCCATCTCCCGGCATACATCAACGGGCAATGGATTTACAACGCCCCCATCCACCAGCCAATGTCCCTGAATCTGGACCGGGTTGACCAGACCAGGTACTGCCATGCTAGCCCGCAATGCTTCGGTGATGCTGCCTGTACCAAGCACGATCTGTTCTCCGGAATGCATATCAGTAGTGACCATCTGAACCGGAATTGCTAAGTCCTCGAAGTTGGTCACCATCGTATAAAGTTTGATCAGCTCAACAACCCTTTTACCATCAATAAAACCGGAACGCGGAAACGCAATATCCAGATAGGCGAGCACGCGCTTCCAATCCATCTCCAGCGCAAAGGTTTTTATACCTGCCAAACCTCCGCCGGCATAGGATGCAGCAATAAATGACCCGGCACTGGCGCCAGTGATCATGCTAACTTCGATTCCCTGTTCATCAAGAGCCTCAAGCACTCCGATATGGGCCCAACCACGGGAGGAGCCACTGCCAAGAACGAGACCTAGTTTAGGCTGTGCCATCAGCTTGAACGGGTCCTTAAACTTTCGCTGCGAATCTGGTCCAACATATCTTTTTTTACACGGATCTTAACCAGAATATGGGTGTCTTCATATTTGATATCGAGGACTTCGGTGCTACGATGAAGCGAAGCCAGGAACTTTTGCTGAGCATGTTCCAACTGAAGTGTCTCCTCCACATAGTCATTCCGCCGTATTTCAATTATAGCATCCTCTAGCTGTTGAATATTGATCTGTCTGAGAGCCGATACCAGAACCGCACCTTCATGTTCCTTGGTTGCGCTTGATAACATTTCCTGATCATCCAGCAAGTCGATCTTGTTAAATACGGTCAGGGTCTGCCGCTCAGACACACCTAGATCCATGAGAACTTCATTGACGGTTTCGAGGTGTCGCTCAAACTGGGGTGAGCTTAGATCAATGACCTTAAGGATCAGATCAGCATATTTAACTTCTTGAAGGGTACTTTTAAAGGAAGCCACTAAATGATGCGGAAGTTTATGAATAAAGCCTACCGTATCACTAAGGAGCAGTTCAAGATCACTGATCTCAATTTTTCTGATGGTAGTATCAAGAGTGGCGAAAAGCTTGTTCTCCACCAGTACATCGGCATCTGAGAAAAGATTCATAAGAGAGGATTTGCCAGCATTGGTATATCCTACCAGGGCAACCTTGAACATATCGTCACGATTTTTCCGACGGGTATCTCGCTGTTTCTCAATTTTATGCAGTTCGACTTTAAGCAGAGATATCCGATTACGAATCAACCGCCGATCCACTTCGATCTGAGTCTCACCCATTCCGCCCCGAGTTGAAGTGGCCCCTCTTTGCCGTTCAAGGTGGGTCCAGGCTCTGGTCAAACGCGGAAGGAGATATTGGAGCTGAGCCAATTCGACCTGGGTTTTTGATTCCTTGCTGCTGGCATGGCGCACAAATATATCCAGGATCAAGCTGCTGCGGTCAATCACCCGGGCTTTTTCAATTTCCTTTTGCAAATTCTTAGTCTGAGCAGGTGATAATTCATCATCAAAGATAACGACATTCACCTTTAACAGGGCAATCTTGGCCACAATCTCTGCCACCTTACCTTTACCGACATATAAGGCAGCATGGACCTGATTACGCTTCTGAATGATGTTGCCACAGACCTTAGCACCAGCAGTTTCAGCTAACAGAGCCAGTTCTTCCAGATTTTCCTCAACCTCCGAAACAGTTTGCTGGTTATGGACTACCCCGACTAAAAGTGCTTTTTCTTTTTCTAGTGTTGTTTCAAACATTTTGCCGCCATGTTGATTTAATTCTCGATAAATAGGTTTCTACCACCCAAAGTAGTAAGAGAGCGATTAATAGCAAAGGCCAGAGAGCCATACTGGATCTACGTTCCATAATCTCCTCGACTAGCACATCTTGTTGATCAAGGACAACCAGGTCCAAGTCATCAAAGCGATAATTTCTACTGTGTGCTTGAGCTTCATGAGCTGAGATATTCACTGCAATTGGTTCCAGGATCTGTCGACCGCGCGCCAGTCGATAGACTCCGGGCAGATCGGTGGCAGGATAGTGTATGATGTAATTTGAATCCGGAGCTTGATAATCAACTGTTCCATCAGGACGTTGGATACTAAATGGTGTATTTTCACCTGCTTGAGCCAGAGGAAAGAAATGTAAAGTGTCTCCGATCTCTACGTTGTATCGGGCAGTCAAATCTGCTAATTCCTGGGATTGACAAAGCTGCAATATCAGGGTTGGGAATATTCCCAGAAATGGCAAGTTGCTGACACTGGAACGAAAGTCTGTATTAAACCAGACAATGCGACCCTCCTGGAATCCAGTTGCACCCAGGAAGGGCTGATTATCTAGAAATCGGATCCAGGTCTGATCTAATTCACCAGCATTGGTAGTATATCGTTTCAAGACTTTCAAACGATCCTGAGCAATGACCGTTGCAAGCGGGTCTGATCTCAATTGTGACCCGGCCTCCGGAGTAAGGTAGAGCCCTAACGGTGATGTACTTTTTGATTCGGTTAGGGGGAATTCAAAATTAAGTAATGCTTCCATGCGGGTGCCCCCATTACCGAAGAGAACGAGTTGTCCGCCTGTGGCAACGAATGTCTGGAGTCTATTCCAATTATAATCATCCAATTTACTGGCATCATCAACAATGACAGTGCCCCCCTGACTGAGGTTCATATTATCTATTGTATTAAAATCCAATAAACGAACGTCAAGATTCACTTCGGTTTTTGTCACGGCAGTTTCTATGATTTTCCAGTAATCCGGCACTTGCCGCTCCCGTAATATTTGCACCAGAACATTCCCACCTGCGGGAATGACAAAGTGTCTGATATCATTATAAGCATGCTCATCATGCCCTAATTGCAGGGATCCATCTTGAAAGCCAGGGTCTAAAACGCGAGCCTTCATTTCGATAAAATCAACATCAGCTTCTATGACGGTCTGATTCTGCCGGTCTCCGTTGATTATGAGTTCTATGCTGGTGGTTTCCTCATCATCAGGGGCATGGTCAATACCCAACTGGAGTTGATATTCTTCACCCTGGCGCAATCCGCGATCGGGTAGCTCAATCTGGGATATCCCCATATCATAGGTGACTGGTTTGAGCAGTAGGAACTTATCCCAGTCCGCTAATTCTTCCAACCTGTCCCGCACATCCTGCCCATCACCCAGCCAAACCATGGATTTCTGCTGGTAACGTTCTAAATCGATCTGTTCGGCAAGCTTCATGCTAATGTTACCAACATATATATCAGCGGAAAGGGCTGTAACCTCTTGCGGGTCATCCCGCAACTCAAAGTCACTAATCCCAAGGTAGGCTATGGTATACCCTTTTTCTGCCAGATCTGCACCAAAATCTTCCAACCAAGAACCCGTCAACCTCTCAAAGTTTGCCTGATTGGATGCAGTATTATCTAGAGCGAAGATCAACAAATCATGAGTTTGGGTATTAAGGCTAAAGCCGCCCCTGGCATTGAAATTGGGACGGGAAAATGCCAAAATAACGAACAAGACCATAAGGGTTCGAATAATCAGCAGGAGCAATTGTTTAACATTGAATTTGCGCAGGGCGTCCTGCTCTAAAAGTTTCAGAAATTTGAGCGATGGAAAAGCAATGAGTTTACTTTTGCGCTTCGCCAGTAAGTGGATGATTACCGGCAGAGCTATGAGAGGCAGTAGCCAGAGATAGATCGGACTAAGAAAAGTCAGCATGCGTTCAATTCCTGATCATAACAAGCTTACCAGGCTCAGGAGTATCCCAGAGCTGATCGGTATTACAAAGTTATCGTCAAGATTCATGGGAAAGGCTTCGACTACAGTAAGAACCAGGGCAACGATAAGATTTATGACAATATTCTCTGGCAGAAATATGCTCAGAATAAGCAGGGTCACCATGAAGAAGGCAGTGCTACCCTCGAGTGATTTTGCCAGAAAGGGGTGTTTTCCAAATGGAATTCCCACCAGGGCAGCGAAGGTATCTGAGAGGGACAAGATCAACAAAGAGGGAACGGCAATTTCTTTAGGGAAAAGAAAAATGCACACGACAGATCCCGTAAATACGTAGGTTGCTCCCGTGAGCTGCATGTGTTCATGATTCCTCAAAGCAGACCCGAACACGTTTTCGAAGATTTTCCGGCCTTTCGGCACATGAAATCTCAAGTACTCGGCCAGCAGAAAACCTGCAGCCAAAAGGATGACTCCTTTTAACATGAAATCCTGTTCAAACATAAACCAGTACAACAAGGGGATGGCACTACTGCTTAGATGAATGGCTTTCCTAACCAATTCAGGTGAGCGAATCGCTGATGGCGTCATTTAATCCTGTGATACTTGAGTTAGGAGATTCAGGTAATTTTTTCCAGGAGTTGCTTCACTATTGAAAACAGCTGAGCCGGCGACGAATCGATTAATACCGGTCTGTTTCAATTCGGCAATCGTGTGGAGGTTGATTCCACCATCAATTTCGATCAAAACTTGATTCTCTGCCAACAGGGGCAAGTAGGCGGGTAATGTGTCGAGAACTTCAGGAATGAAGGACTGTCCGCCAAAACCGGGTACGACAGACATAATTAGCAACTGATCCATCTGGTCAATATAGGGGTCAATAAGGGACAGATTCTGATCAGGATTAATAACCAGACCGGCCTTGGCACCCAGATCATGAATTTGGTTCAGAGTATCAGCCACAGAAGAACAAGTCTCAGGATGAACCAGGACTATGTCAGCACCGGCAAGAATGAAATCCTTCAAATATGCATCCGGGTCTGAGATCATCAGATGGGCTTCCAGAATCATCTGGGTCATCTTCCGAATTGCTTTTACAACCAGTGGACCAAATGTAAGGTTCGGCACGTAATGCCCATCCATCACATCAAGATGCAGCACACTTCCGTTTGCTCGGATAATTGAATTGATCTGGTCTCCCAATTGGGAGAAGTCAGCCGATAAAACGGATGGTGCTATCTCCACGTTTTCAGGGATAGTCATTAGAACTCGTCGGTTATCATTAAGTCAACAGGTATAACCCGCTCACGAGGAAAGGTTTTTCCTGGTGCAACCGACTGTGACACAACCGTTTTGGGTAAAAGGTCTGCATCCTTGGTGTATTGAACGGCACCCAGAGTAAACCCATTCATCTCAAGTACCTTGACTGCTTCATCCAGACTTTTATTCATAAGGGTCGGCATGGTCTTTTTGAGATTTCTTTTCCCCAGGCTAACTGTAATAGTTATTGAATCTCCTGGAGCAACGGGTAGTCCAGCCGCCAGGGACTGTTCTATGACCACGGTTCTCTCAAATTGATCGGATGAATCCTGGAGTATTTCAGCCAGAATCAAGCCCATACGGTCCAAAGCAATCATAGCCTGTCGCTTGGTTATGGCAATCAGATCAGGCATCTCCAGTTTATCTGGAGGTAAACTAATGGTAAGTTGAATTTTGCGGTTTTCCTTGACCATTTGCCCAGCTTCCGGGTATTGATCCATGATAAATCCGCCGGCAATATCCCGTCTAAAGATCGTATCTTTGATAGTCCATTCCAATTTTCGTTCCTGAAGAATTTTCCGAGCCTGCGTCAAATCTGTATGAGTCAGGCTGGGAACCCGAATTTCATCATTCCAGTTTACATACAGAGGCAGTATGACATTATTAAAGAGCAAAGCCGTCAGAATGCCAATGGCTGCAAAAATGATTAAATAATCGCGGGATAATTTCATGTAATTTTTCTAATTTTCACTGCAAACATACCATCCATACCATGCCTCCAGGGTAATGTAGCCAGAGCACCTCTTTCATCAACGTATGGTTTGAGTTTTTCAACAGCTACGGATTCAAGTTCGGCATTTCCCAACTGATCCAGAACTGAATCAATGAGATCCCAATTTTCTTCCGGTTCCAGCGTACATGTTGCGTATACCAGAAGACCTCCGGGCCTTAGTGATTTCCAACTATTTTTCAGAATACTGGTTTGAATTTTTATGAGGGATGTACTATCGGTTATTTGTTTCTTCCAGCGAGCATCAGGTCGTCGTCCCAGGACACCAGTTCCCGAACAGGGCACATCGAGAAGAATCCGATGAGCCTGGGGCAATTCATCGCTGGCTGCATTCAGATGGCGAACATCAATCTGCTTCAGTCCCAAGCGATGAACATTCTGATTCACTTTGAGTAATCTTTTTTGGCTGGCATCACAAGCTATGATAGTGGATTTACCCTCACTCAGCTCGGAGAGAAAAGCCATTTTTCCGCCTGGTGCTGCGCAAGCGTCTACAATGATCTCATCAGCCTGAGGATCTACAATGGAAGCAACCAGACCGGCTGCAATATCCTGAAAAGAAAACCAGCCATCACGGAATTCAGCCGTATAAAGCAGTGTGGCGGCACTATCTATTTCATAAAAGGTTTCCAAGAGTTCAGACTGCTGAAACTCAACCTCTTCCCGGGTTAGATAGGCTTCAAATTCTGCTTGGGCTACATGGAGGGTGTTATGTCGCACCCAAATTCTAGGTGGTACATTGTTATGTTTACAAAGTGCGCTCACCTGTTCTGTTTCATAACGTTCTGACCATTTTCTCAACAACCATTCCGGGTGAGAAGTTTCTATGGATTGGCGAGCTATAGGATTGCTAACCTCACTTAACAACTGATTCAAATCCAGAGCTTGGATTTTTCTTAAAATTGCATTCACCAGCCCACGAGCCTGATTTTGTTTCACCTGTTTACATAAATTTACCGTTTCATTTATGGCAGCGTGTTCTGCAGTTTGCATATACTTTAGCTGGAAAGCACCCATGCGCAGCAAAACCTTTACGGCGTGCTGGGCTTTCCTGTAGCGTCCTTTAAAAACGACCTGGATCAGAGCATCTAATTGGAGTTTCATGCGGGTCGTACCATAAACCAACTCCATGGTCCAGCGCTTATCCCGGGGATCCAGAGTGCTATGTTGCAGAGCCTCACTCAATAGATCATCAATATATCGTGAGCTATCCCTCTCAGCTGCCAGAAGAGTTCGATAAGCCAATTCTCGAGGCGTAGTATTAGCCAAGATGGTCTCCTAACTGAAAAGGGTTACCA
>JAOZSM010000068.1 GCA_029939675.1 Fidelibacterota bacterium | reverse complement strand
CGATCAAAAAACATCTTGGCCAATGAAGCTGAAACCGTGATGTATTTTGGCGAAAAGTATGATTCCTGATAACCGTTGGGATCTTCTGCGGTTGTATGCAGAATGTCACCAAAGGTCAATGTCTTGGCAGAAATGCCAAAAGCATTGTCACCAAACTTGGTTACAAATGAACCATAAGACACACCGATGTCTGCCAGATAGTTCAAATGTGAGAATTGTGCTTCCATGTTTGTTTTCAGCTTGGCAATACCAGCTGGGTTATAAAACATGGCGTCTGCACCGGCCATTACGGCCATATTCGACGCGCTGAGGGCAACAGCTTTAGCACCGGTAGGAATGGTAAGCTCCAGAGCACCATAGGTACCCACAGATTTACCGGTTCCGGCAAAAGCAGTTGTTACAACGAGAAGTGCTATTAAGAATAATGCAATTTTATTTTTAAACATCGCTCATCCTCCTTCTAGTAGACATCTAGTCGTTGTTGTGGCATCACGACTGCGAGTTTAAGTACTTTATCACCTTCATCTGTTGAGACAACGGCAATGTATACACCTGAGGCAACCAGAACATTAAAGCTGTTCTGGGCGTTCCAGATCTCTTCCTGACCACCACTATGTTCAAGGGTCTTCACCAATTGTCCAGCCAAGGTATAGATACTGATCGTTGCTTCGCCAGGCAGATTGATGAAATGAATATAGTTATTGAGAGGGGTTCTCTCTTCAGGATTGTAACCGAAGTATGGATTTGGCCACACTTTGATCAAATCCAGATCCTCTGCCAAGGCAGTAGGAGCTGTGGTTGTGAATTTGAAATTATCCACGCCCAGCTGAATTGGATTATCATACAGGATGGTTGTTACATCACCCTGAACCCAATCAGCAGCCCAGGAAATGATATTCCAGGTCAGGTATTCATAATTGGTTTGACCATTATCAAGACCATCAGGATCATCAAAGGTCACTGATTCATCATAGGCTTCATTCCATAGGAAGAAGTAGACACGATCAGCAGGATTAAAAGCATAGAAATCAGCTGCTGTTACATCACCCATACGATCATAGATAATACAGGAGACCTGTTCATCAGTATCTTTATTCCAAACTTCAAAAGGAATGCGAATCTGGAAATAAGGATTGCCATCACTCATGGGATGGTCGGCACCAGCATAGTTACGAGCACCAACCCAAGTAGCAATTGAACCTGTTCCAGCTTTTATCGGATGGTACATGACTGATCCATCGCCATGGACATCTACAGGAGTATCATATTCACCCGTCCAACGCAGTTCATAATCCATCTGGAGCATATCCACACTGGATGTTCCATAACCCCAGGCATCAATCGCCCGAGAGGAAGCAGCCCAACCATAATGGAGGTAGGAATCCCAGTCATAGGAACCTGCGCCAGTATGAGAGATTGAATTTTCCATCTGTGGTGCAGCGTAGTTAGCAGTCACATTTACCTGAAAACCATCAACAACAGGAATGGAAGTTCCACCGATATTACCAAGTCCGGTGTAATAGACACCATCTTTGATGTAATCTGATTCTATTCCGTCAAGCACGGTCATGTCTTCCAACAATACGGTGCCGGCTGAGTTCTTCAGATTCCAATGATTGATAGTTGTAAAGGCATATCCTTCAGTAGCGATAGTACAAGTACCTACACCGTGGACAACACCATTACCTAGACTGGCATAGGGTTCACCATAATCAACAGCCCAACCGTCATCAAAGGCCATAAATTCAACATCAAGAGGCAATGTTGGAGTATTTACATTTACAGTAAAGACTTCACCACCAGCAAATGAACCGGCAGTGGTTGTATCCATTGAGCCCCAGGTCACGCTATTGGCAGCTGCATCAATAACACCAGAATAACCGTGTCCGTCACCATTTCCATAGGCGGCATCAGCAGTATTAATGGTGACACCAGCTGGGAAGGTCAGGACTAAGCCATCACACCAGTCATAATCTGGAGAGGCAGAGATGTCTAAGATGAATTTCAGATCTCTGGTACCAATAATGGGGCTGGTGTAGGCGATTGCAGAAACTGTTGTTCCTGTAAGATCCATGCCCTTGGCAAGTCTACCTACAGAATCAGCATAGTTAGTTTCTTTCCAGGCGCCATCAAGATCAACATAATAGTGCTGTTGATCAAAATAGACTTCGTACTCATCGCCCGTAAGTGAATACGGATTTGAGATAGCGACAGCAACTGAAGCATCAGCGGTACCGTTATGGGTAACGTCAAATGCGGCAGCACCGGTGGCAGCGTTTAGATCTTCTGCAACATCAGTCTGTGGTCTTACCGTTTGAATTGGTGAACTTGATTCAAGTACGGCTGGTGTGGAGAAACCGTTGTATCCATAAGCAGTTACAGAATAGTAATACTGTCTGTCATCAACCAGTGGGATACCACCGTTTTGAGCATCAGTCTTGATGGAAATATAGCGTTTGATACCGGAGTCAGTTCCAAACTGCACGGGCAGCAGGAGAACATCATTGTAAGTTAGGTCAAACACTTCATCTTTAATGGTAGTAACACCATTTTTAAGATCATAATTGGCAACCAATGTTTTAGCGCCAACACCAATCTCAGTTTCGTGCTGATAAATATTATAACCTTCAAAGTTGTAGTAGGAATTGTTACCAACTACATAAATTGAATAATCTTCAGCGTTATCTTCCCACTCAAGGATGATTTCACCAGTGGTGCGACTCACAGTTAATTCAGGAACTGGAGGGGCAGCTGGCAGGTCAAAATTCGCATCATAAGCAGATTGAGCATACTTATCATTGAATTTCAAGAGTGAGACTGAGCCAAGAGCGCTGTTTCCCTGTGCATGCAGGATACCAAACACAACTTCAGCTGAATCACCAGCAAGAAAGTCGAAGGGACCAACATTCATCAGAAAACGACGGTCATCAGCAGCATTATCATCACCATCAACCCAGATATTATCCGTACCATCGATATTCAGGTTTGGATCATCAGGGTGGACAAACTTGGTGGCTTCGCCGGTTGCAGAGTTGATGAATGGAGATCCATCACGCAGATAACCGGACATATAGTTGTAAGCCTCAATTTCATCGTTGGGATCAGTATAAACATCATCACCATTGATGTATTTTACAAATGAGGACATTGGTAGACTGGTAAAACCAGATTTAATTTCACCAAAACAATACTGCTGATCAGCAGGATCGTGCGTGGGGAAAGCCGCCTGGAAAAAATCATATCCAACAGCAGGCGCTTCATATCCAAAG
This sequence comes from Fidelibacterota bacterium, assembly GCA_029939675.1. Classification (GTDB taxonomy): domain Bacteria; phylum Fidelibacterota; class UBA8477; order UBA8477; family JABMPR01; genus JABMPR01. The sequence continues at coordinate 10,915 of JAOZSM010000068.1, read as the reverse complement.
GAAAGGTCGGCACCATCGTTGTAACAGAATCCCAGACTTAAATCAAGATCGCAACCGACGAAATCATCGCCAGCATTTCCCAGATCAGGATCTGACCAGATTCCCAGGTACATGTCGTCAATATCATTCCCACCTCTGTTGTAGATCTGAGTTTTTACAAACATCATATCACCAAAGGCATCGACGCGGTCATAACCCCAGATAGTTGTGCGAACTTCCACACCTAGAGGGTCAGTACCAAAAATCGAATGATCAGTAATAATACCATCATGCATGACATAGTAGATAACCTGATCTCCAATGAATTCAGGATGATCTACACCACCGGGCATGGGGGTATAAACGCCATCACCATCTACATCAACCCAGGGTGCACCCTGATGAACTGGCCAAGCAGCGAAATCAGGATTAGCAGTTGGGTCATCTAGATCACTGATATTCACTTTATAGAGGACATCAGCCGCACCAGTACCATCAGAACCCCAGGGACCGGAAGTAAATTCTGGTCCATATTCAGCAACAGCAGTTCTAATACTGCCACCAACCTTACCAGCCAGCCAGATTCCAGAGGCATAGATGGTGTAGGTTGAGTTACCAGCAGGCCATCCCATTCCTGAGTGACCAGTAATACGATGAGAAACGATCATACCGTTATTCTCAAGGTCATCATCAATACGGTTTCCATCAAATGCACCGGTGGAAAGTATCGAGGTTTTTCCCAATGCGGCTCTGCCTGATTGCTCTGTGACTCCAGCAAACAGTGGAGCAGCCACTAGTGTGGCAACCAGTAAGAACGCAAATATTCTTTTAATATTTTTCATTAATTATTCTCCCTGGAATAAATTCATCTTCACACCCAGTTGAACAGAGCGTGGTTTATCCCAGTTAGTGGGATTCCGAATCTGACCGAGATAGTAATTCTCAGCAGCTTCGTTACCAGATAACCAGGCTTTACCAGGATCGGTGTATAACCAACCATCAGTACTGGCATCACCAGTTCCGGCGTATACATCAATCACATTCTGGACACCAAGGGCATTCTGAACCAGCAGGTAAACAGTCATACCGATAGAACCAAATTCAATACCGGTATCCATGCGGATATCCAGATTGCTGGTCCAGGGGGTAATACCACTGTTAATAGGTGCAGTGGGATAAATCTCACCACGGCCATAAAGAGCAGATTCAATAGCTGAAGGTGTATAGGCAGTACCAGAACCAAAGGTGTAGACCATATTGATTCCAGTATTTGATAACATATCAGCCAATTTGTCAAAACGATAGTCTAACATAAAGCTACCGGTATGACGCTGATCGTAATCCAAGGGGTTAATCAAGGTCGGGAAACCGGCCTCACCCTGATCAGACTGCCAGGCGATATAGTAGTTAGATTCAGGATCTGAACCTGAGCCTTCAGCCCATGAAGCTGTATAGCTCAAGTTAGCCATCAAACCACCAGTGCGATTCATGCCTAAGCCAAAGGAGATACCTTTGACAACACCATAATCACCATTCTGATACTGGGCCCAGACAAATTCAGCTCCGTCAAGGTTTGCATCAAAAAGATTCTTAAGGGTAGTGTAATCACGAACTTCTTTATAAAAACCAGTTACATCCAGGGCAACATTAGCACCCACAACCTGTGAAAAGCCAACTTCATACTGAGTGGTTTTCTCAGTAGATAATTTAGCATTTGGAGATTGGGTGTAGTTTCCAGAGGTAAAATTCGCAGCAAACACTACATCAGACAGATATAATCTGTTAAGAATGGGATGCTGTGAGAATTTTCCATACTGAGCGTGGAATTTGGTTTTATCCGTTACAGGGAATGAAAGCCCTAAACGAGGATTCAACTGAACATCAGCGTCAACTGCTTCATAGTTACTGGCAGCACGATCAATACGACCATCAGTCATAGAAATCTGATTCCAGTCAGCAGGAGCTTCAGTATTAGGATTAAAGTATTCATAACGCATACCAAGGTTTACAACCAGATCCTTCAACTCCAACTTGTCATTGATGTAAGCACCAAAAACTGTAGGTGTTCCCGGATCCTGGTAACTGTTACCGTCAGCATCGTCATTACCGTAAAGGTCATAACCAAAGTTTTCGGTATAGGCATTACGGTAGATGATATATTTTTCATCTTCAGTAAGACCAGTATTGCCATCTAAACCTTTGGCAAGTTCAACTGGCTGGCCAACCCGGTAATACTTGATTTCGTTTGCACGATATTCAAAACCAGTGGTTACTTCATGAGAACCGATCTGATTCAAGTAATCCAGAGTAATACCATAATAGGATGATTCCTGATGTGAATAATCATCCCAGACACGACCATAGGAAAAGAAGTTTGCTAACTGGGCAACTGATAAAGGATTCAATCCAGTGTTACTCAGATAAGCATTCCATTCGCCACCATTAGGTGAACCATAAGCTGCGACATCGTCCCAATGGGTTTCATCACCCAACGTCTCTTCGTAATTAAAGAGTGAGAACTTAGCTTTCAGGTAAGACTTGGTGGAAAGAATCCAGGTCAGGTTTGTATAGAAAGCGGTTTGCATTGATTCCGCCCTGCGGTTATAGGCAGAGTTAAGCAATGAGAAACCATGTGTATAGCTATGTGATTTAATATCATTCATGCTTCCACCGACTTTGATCCTAAATGGTTTAAGATCAAACATCACGTTACCAGAAAATGTATTTCTGGCTGAGCCAACATTGCGTCGGGCACCATAAAGTTCCTGGAAGTTACTATATCCATTAACACCATACTGGTAGTCATCAGCAGTAGAGGCTAGACGGACAGCATCAATTACAGCATAATCTTCGCCATAATATTCACCCAGCATGTTCTCAATTTGGGTTTCAAGCATGGAATGCAGTACCAGGTCAACATCTCCGACCTTTTCACCGCTGACCCACAATTCACCCTGAGCATAATCTTTATCGTCATCAGCATTATGGGTAAAAGTCATTTTACTCCAGTCAATTGCTATTTCATCGCGGTCCATTGCATAATGAGCAGCACTTGATGCACGAGGATCATCAGTAGTCCGATTCTCAAAGTTTGCAAAGTAACGGATCTTGGAACCAAGGGCTCCACCCACATTTACGTTATAGAGTCTATAACCTAAGGAGTATAATTTGTCCTCGGTACCGTCATCTGCAGCTCCCAGACCCTGAATAAATTCAAAATCCAGATTCATTTTTTCGCCACCAGTACGTGTTGTTGTTGAAACAACACCACCATTTGCATTTCCATACTGAGCGGAGAAACCACCAGTTTGGAGCTGCATTTCTTCCATGGCAACATTGGAAACAGTACTTGTGTTCCGCATATCGAAGGCATCATTCATATAAACACCATCAACATAATAGGCCACATCCTGATATCTTGAACCACGGATATGGATTTCACCATCCGTAGCAACCACACCAGTTTGCAGGGCAACTACATTTTGAACACCACGCACAGCCATATTCTCTAACAGCTCTGCATCCACAACACGAGTAGTGTTGGTGGCATTCATGTTGATCAAGGGTTTATCTGCTACAACGGTTACAACCTGGCCCACAACATCTTCAATTTGCATCTGAAAATCCTGAGTGCTTGTTAAACCGCTGATTACAGCCAATCCCTGTACTTCCATTGTTGAATAGCCAATGTAAGTACAAACAATCGTGTACGTTCCAGGCGGAACATCTAGGATTACGTAGCGTCCGTTTTCATCGGAGACAGCTCCCAATGAGCTCCCTTTCACTACGACATTTGTAAAGCCTAGAGGTGCATCCTGACTTGCATCATACACTGTTCCGGCAATTTTTCCACTCGTCTGGCCAAAAGCCATTGAAGAAAAAATCACTAAAACAGCAACTAATGATAGTAGCCTTTTTGTCATCATTTATCCTCCTTAATTGATTCTACGATTTGTCTATTTTCTGCATACGACACCAGTCACCACTGTGACATAAAACACAATTTTCAATTCCCGCTTAGCTGGGAATACTTGTGACCGCTGCAATATTTAGAATAATAGTTACCAAAATCTTTTTCTTCTGACGCGAAACTATCATTCCTAAAAACTTTTTCAAACAGAAAATGTAATTCTTTCAAAAATAATTAGACCTTATAGATAGGCTTCCTCGCCAGGCGGCTTCCAGCAAAGCTGAGCGGTCATATACCCAGCCTAGAGGCAATCCAACGCACTATATAACCTCATATATATCAATATCTAAGGGTCCTTATTTCTTTTGCAACGCGCAACTGTTTATGCTTGGTAACTATTCAGTTGTTAAACCAGTTTTTTACTATCTAAAGCTGTTCAGCTTTTCATTCTCAACCAAAAAACCCTGAGTTAGCTCAACATAATTCGAAATTATTGCAAAGGGTTGCCATAGGCGTCGGCCTAAAGTTCTTCCCGGAATCTGGATCAACGGGGTTACTTTTGTAACAATTTGGGGGAGTAATTCAGATGCGATTGGTCACATCTGTTATGCAGTCTGGATAACCATTAAGCTGGACTAAGATAGCTGCATGAACTTTTTTCGTAATCCCAGACTGTCACACTGAGCGGAGTCGAAGTGCGAGAAGTGTATTACTTGTGATCAGGATAGTAGAGAATGACAGGTACGAATAACTTGTACCTGCTTCAATAGTCTATGGAAAGAGCTCTGAGGGAGGTAATCCCGAATAAACATCAAAATTGCAGTATAGATCAAATTACTAATGAGCCCAAAGGCGAATCAGTCCCCTCCTCGGAGGGTTAAGGGTGGGTTAGTTTACCGTAGACTGGAAGTACGGGCGGTATAAGTTAGCTTAGCTTTGCCTGACTGCCTTTGGTAACAACATCAGCGGTGATAATGCATTTTTTGATCTTGTCCCAGCCGGGTAACTCAAACATAATATCCTGCATAACTTTTTCCATGGCTCTTCGTAAGGCCCGGGCTCCCGTACCATATTTCTGAGCGGTATCAATAATCGCCTCCAGGGCAGCCTCTTCGATGACCAGTTCAACATGCTCCAGATCAAACATTTTACGATATTGCTTAACCAGAGCATTGCGGGGTTCCAGCAAAATCGCCAGTAACGCTTCCCGGGTCAATTCTTCTAGAGCAGCGATCACCGGTAAACGGCCAATAAGTTCAGGAATCAATCCGTATTGGAGTAAATCTTCTGGTTCTACTACCTGGAGCAGCTCAGCCCCTTTCAGACTTGATTCTTCTTCATCATATTTTGAAAAACCCAGCAAGGTCTTCTTCCGTCTGCGGGCAATAATATCATTAATGCCCTCAAAGGCTCCCCCAACAATAAAGAGAATGTTCTTGGTATTGATGGAAACCAGCGGTTGTTCCGGGTGTTTCCGACCACCTTTTGGTGGGACCTGAGCCACGGTTCCCTCAAGAATCTTGAGTAAGGCCTGCTGCACACCTTCACCGGAAACATCCCGCGTGATGGAAGCATTGGCTGACCGCCGGGAGATCTTGTCAATCTCATCCACATAAATGATGCCACCTTCAGTGGCTGCTACATCATAATCAGCCGACTGAAGTAAACGGACCAGAATATTTTCCACGTCCTCACCAACATAACCAGCCTCAGTAAGCACCGTTGCATCAGCAATAGCAAAGGGTACATCCAGAAATTTTGCCAAAGCCCGAGCCAATAGTGTTTTACCGGTCCCAGTTGGTCCCATCAGTAGAATATTGCTTTTCTCCAGATCCACATCATCAACATCATCTTGAACCATGATTCGCTTATAATGATTATAAACTGCAACTGAAACAGCTCGCTTGGCCTGCTCCTGTCCAATTACATAAGTATCAAGATGGGCTTTTATTTCAGTGGGCTTGGGAATTTCAGCCAAAGTATTAAATACGGCTTGGTCCTTATGAGTATTCAGGCTTTCTTCATTCACGATTTCCTGAGCCTGATCAATGCAACGTGAACAAATATTTGCACCTGTGGGACTGGCAATGAGCATACCGGTCTCATCCTGAGGTCTACCACAGAAAGAGCAGTTTTTTTCCTGTTTACGTTTGGTCAAGTTTAACGGCCTTTCAAAAAAGGTTTAAGTATCAGCATTATTAATAAGTTTAAGCTTCCAAATCATGAAGTTTTAGATAAGTACTTCATAACCCTTTGTGCTTTTGTGGCTTTGTGGCAAAAGACCCTTAGCCCCGGTTTTTGAGGATCTCGTCTACGAGTCCGTATTTTAAGGCATCCTCGGCTGACATGAAGTGATTACGATCAGCATCTTTCTCGATCTGAGTGACCCGCTTCCCACAGAATTTAGCCAGCATCTGGTTCAATTTTTTCTTCGTCTTCTGAATTTCATCAGCTGCAATGACGATATCCGAGGCTTGTCCCTCAGCACCACCCATGGGCTGATGGATCATGATCCGGGCATTGGGCAGCGCAAAACGCTTGCCCTTGGCGCCAGCAGCCAATAACAAGGCCCCCATACTGGAAGCCTGGCCGATCACAATCGTAGATACAGCTGGCTTGATAAAATTCATAGTATCCATGATGGCCATACCCGAAGTAATAATTCCACCCGGAGAATTGATATACAGGTTAATATCCTTGTCACTGTCTTCCGCTTCAAGAAATAAAAGCTGAGCAACTACCAGGGAGGCAACTGAATCATCAATGGGTGTACTCAAGAAGATAATCCGCTCTTTCAGTAGCCGACTGTAAATGTCATAGGCCCGTTCAGAACGGCCCGTCTGCTCCACAACCATAGGTATGAGCTGATTAATGGGCGTGGGCATGATAGCCTCCGATCTCCTTGCTGCTGGCCTGTTTAACCTTGATCTGGGCATAGGAGGTCAGGTGAGTAAAGATTTTTCTCTCCAGAATATCATCTTTGATCTGTGGCAGATATTGCTTATCCCGATAAAGCGCTTTCATTTTCTCTTTATCACCAGGCATTTGAGCCACAAGTTCATCCAGTTTTTCATCAACGTCCTCTTCGGTGACCTCGATCTTTTCTGTTGCAATCAGCTTCTTCCGGATCAGGTACCAGGATAACTCCCAGGTAGCTCGCTCCCGATTCTGAGTACGGACTTCCTCTTCATTCACATCAGCACCACGCTCCTGACGCACGCGCTCAACCAGCTTGTCAAGGTAATCATCCAACATGATCTCGGGCACTTCCAACTCAGTTCCTTCCACAAGCTTATTGGCCAGAGTCTGGTCCAAAGCCCGGGTAACATCGTAGTCAAGTTGCTTCTGGATATCCTGAATGGTGTTTTCTTTCAAAAGAGCCAGAGTTTCGAACTTGGGATCAACCAGCTTGGCAAAATCATCGTCCAATTCAGGAAGGATATGGGTTTCCACAGCTTTGATTTGCATTTTAATGTGCATATCTTCCCCATCTTTGGCTTGACCTGGAATATCAAAAGCGACTTCATCCCCAGCCTTTGAGCCAATCAAGGTTTTGGCTACATCAGCACCAAACACACCATCACCAATTTTGATATAGCGATTTTCAACATTACTGCCTTCAATAACCTCACCCTCAGCATCCAGATACACGAGATCACCTTTTAGCATGTCACCATCCACAGCGCCATCTTCACGAATTTCTACTTCTGCGAATCTTTCCTGAAGATGTTCCAGCGCGTGAGCAACGTCTTCATCTGATGCCCTATACTCAGTCTTGGTTACCTTGAAACCGGCTTTGTAATCATAGATCTCAATTTCCGGTTCAACCTGGAGTTTCAAGGTAAATTCCAAATCTTTTCCAATGTCAAACTCGGACATGTCTTCGATACTGCCTTGATCGATGGGTGCTAGTTGATTATCAATCATACCTTTGTAGTAAGCCGCTTGCACCGTTTCGTCCAGCATTTCTGCCAAAACACTGGGACCGTAGGACTGAAGCATGATCTTACGGGGTATTTTCCCCGGGCGAAAACCAGGACGCTTTACCTGCTTATTCAGCTTGGTTAATTTTTTCTCAAAACCAGGCTCCATTTCAGCCCAATCCACATGGACCTTCAAAGTTCTTTCGTGTGGTTTGCCTATTTCAATTTTGATATCCACAATTTTCTCCCATTCAATCTATTTCGAGCCAGGTATAGTCTTAATACACAAAGGCGACATTCTAAAACAGCGCGCCAAGATAGTCGGGATGATGCCGATGTGAAATTAATTTTCCTTTGTTTTTATAACCGCAGACTTCGAAATATCTTCTTCTCAAGTCCAATAGGACCTGGCGATCTTTACTTCTCTTGCACGCCAGCTAACTGTTGCCACGATGACACAAAGTTTTAAATCAATTTACTCTTCGTGCCTTTGTGCCTTCGTGGCAAACATTTTGTAACACGGCGCTTTATTTTTTGATGTACGGAGACTATGTTGTCCTGAATTATGACAACACCTGTATTTGACTTATCCCCCCTACGTATTCTGGGTCTCATGACTGGCAGCTCTGCTGATGGCTTGGATCTCTGCCTGGTAGAGTTTTCCGGGGCTGGTGTTAATCCCGACTACAAGATTACTTTCTCAACTGAATTGCCTTACCCAAAGGAGTTCCAGACCGCCTTCAGAAATCCTCTGGTTCTCACTGATTCACAAATCTCTGCTCTGGATCACAAACTTGGATTATGGTTTGCAACTGAAATAGCAGAACTAGATCTAGAGTTTGATGTAATCGCTTCACACGGACAAACCATAAAACATGAGCCACCAACCTTTACTCTCCAGATTGGTAAACCCAGTTTTATGGCGGAGGAGTTTAATGTTCCAGTGATCTATGATTTCAGAACTGCTGATATTAATCATGGAGGTCAGGGTGCTCCTCTGATACCTGTGGTGGATCGCTATCTGTTCCAACAAGACAATGAAGATATCCTTGCTCTGAATATCGGAGGTATTGCAAACTTGACTATTGTTCCTGCCAGGAATAAGGTCCTGCCAATACTTGCCTGGGACACTGGTCCTGGAAACACGCTTATCGATAAGGCGATCCAGGTCTACTCTAAAGGTAAGCTAAGCTACGACCCCAATGGCACAATCGCCAAAAAGGGTAAGCTGAATCACAAACTGCTCAAGTATTTGCTGGCCCATGAGTTTTATGATTTAACACCACCCCGATCAGCAGGACAGGAACAGTTTGGTCTAGATTACTTTAGTTTAATGATGAAGAACTTTTATCCAACGAATGATCAGCAGTTTAAAGATATAATATTTACTTTAACAGTTTTATCTGCTAAAACTATTGCAGATAGCGTTAAACAGTTACCCCAAACCTATCAACCACATACTATACTTATCGGTGGTGGTGGCTACTTTAATACAACTCTAATTGAAGAATTAACTCTTGAGCTTCCTGATTTCAGGATTAAACCTGTAAATCTTAAAGGTGTCAATGAAAGCAACAAAGAAGCTTTTGGATTTGCTTACCTTGGTTATCTCCGCATAAAAAAACTCCCGGGTAACATCCCATCAGTAACGGGTGCTAGCCGGGAGCTTGTACTTGGAAATATTTATTCTTCCGGGGATTTGTCTCCCAGGTAATGCTCTGTAAGTTGCTTGGTGAGATAATTAAAAGCGTCATCTACTGTATCGGTCCGATAACATAAATCCAGATCTTCACGGTTGATTGTTCCAAAATCTGAAAGCGCTTCAAGATCAATCACCTTATCCCAGAACGCCGCTCCAAATAGTACGATTGGCATGTGCTTGCTAATTTTCTTGGTTTGGATCAGGGTCAGTGTTTCAAACAATTCATCAAAAGTACCGAAGCCACCAGGAAAAGCGATCAAGGCTTTTGCCAGATAAACAAACCAGTATTTACGCATAAAGAAATAGTGGAATTCCATTTCCAGTTCCCGACTGATATATGGATTACCAGATTGCTCAAATGGCAGAGAGATATTTAAGCCAATGGATAATCCTTTTGCTTCAGCGGCACCTCGGTTGGCTGCCTCCATAATACCAGGACCGCCTCCAGTGGATACGATGAAACGACGTCTACCCTGTTTCAACTTTTTGGACCAGTTGGTCATTTTATAGGCCAGCTCGCGGGCATCTTCATAATAACGGGACATTCTGAGATCCCGCTCCAGATTTTCCAACTTCTCTACTGAATTGCCGTTCTCTTTGGCAGTTTTAATGGCTTGCTCAACTATATTTTTGGGCTGCGTTCTAGCTGAGCCGAAAAATACAACAGTATCCTGAATCTTATTCTTTTGAAATAACTCCTGCGGACCCAGATATTCACTCATTATCCGGAGCATTCGCCCGCTGGGGCTGTGTATTATTTCGGGGTTATCATAGAATTTTTGAACATTCTTTTTCATTTCCTTGCTTTCTCCTAAACTTCGTCTTTAGGGTCTTTTCATTTCCTTAAATGGCGACAAAAATACTGCTAAAATCCCTGAATCATAGTTGAAAGCAAAAAAAGGACTACAACAAACCACACCAAGTAATATTTCTCCTGACAACCCAACATTCCCCTCTCTGTGGGAGGGGTGAATCCCGCCGAAGGGAAACACGAAGTGTCGGGAGACGCGGTGGGTTTATCCTCTGGTATTAAATCCTGACTCTTTTCTTTGACCTGCCCCCCTCTGCCCTGCGGGCACCTCCCCCAGAAGGGGAGGAATTCATGCCAATATCAGATCAATAAACAAATTATACTTGAGGCAAACCATCAGTCGCTGAGATACCTTTTGATAGCTCTTCTTCTGTTGGTCGGTAATCAGTCAACTTGCCAGCATAATAAGCATCATAGGCAGACATGTCAAAATGACCATGTCCACTCAGATTAAACAGGATCACTTTCTCTTTGCCTGCTTCCCTGGCTTCAATTGCAGCATCAACGGCACCCTTGATGGCATGCGCTGACTCTGGAGCAGGAATGATACCTTCCGTCCTCGCAAAGATGGCTGCCGCATCAAATACTTT
>JAOZSM010000271.1 GCA_029939675.1 Fidelibacterota bacterium | reverse complement strand
GGCTATATTCATAATTATCAACACTTTGCGCCTCTGCGTTCTCTGCGAGAGGAACTTTTTGCGGGATCGTCACAATTGCTGTATAGACCAAATTAACTTGGTCTTATATGCTGCCTCATGGTGTAGATAAAACCCAGCGTGGCTGATGAATAAGCCGTATAGTCATGGTCAAACAGCGTCCTGTGATCCAACACCTCTACAAAACCCTTAAAGTGACGTAGCGGGCGATGCATGGGGGGAATTGAGCGACTATAAACCTTATCACCTGATTCCAGGGTTTCCACATACTGTAAGTGAATCCGGTTTCTCAGGTCTGGTCCATTTAGCCTGGGATGAAAGCCTAAACGACCAATCACTGCTTCTGCCTCACCGACAACATCATTACTAACCATGACATTGATCTGATTTGCACCAAACAGAGTGAAAGCCAGGGGATTTCCCCTTCCGTAAAAAACAGATCCAAAATCACTTAAGACGCGAATTGAATCATCTGCTACCCACTCCATGGATTGGATATCCAGGGCGCCTCCACCACTACCGTAAGCCAGGGTCATGGCTGTGGCAAACCAGCGCTCCTCACCATCTGGCCGGATGCGTTTTCTGAAGGCAACCCGGCGATCAACACTCATATCAATGGCTTTTTCACTGAAGCGGACTGAATCACCACGTTCCCAGCGGTGTTCATCGATCCAGATCCTGTCAAACTGACGAGTGTGAAAAATCCCGGTCAGATGATGGGTGATCAAAGCAACAGCTGAACTATCATTTTCCACTTCAACCGTCACTTCCCTTTCGCTACTCATACCACTGCGACCAAAACGCCAGACATAGTTTGAATCCATAACGACTTCGACCATAGCTAAGGATTCAGACTGCTCAAGATCGGGAAGCTTGCTTAGCGAGAAATCCTCTTCATCAACATCATCCATACCATCAATACCATAAGTGCTGTCATCGGCTGCAATCAAACTCAGAATAGCATCTTCAATTTCCGTATTCTGATCAGTTTCACTAACATCACACGACCACATCAACCCCAGGGCCAAAACAGTCACTAACACAATAAATCTATAATGCATTTTATTTTCTCCAGTTTTTTATTAAGGTCGCTGATCCCGTCGTTTTTTATCTCCATACCCCCGGTGATCTTTCATATAGGTCCGCAATTCTTTTCGGAAGCGTGCCTCAAATCCTACATACAGAAGTTGTTGTTCAGGTGTCAAATGTTCAGACAGAGATTTTATAAAATCATTTTTAATCTTAAATATCTCGGTGTGCTTGTCATTGTAACGCTTGATCATCTTATCAACATCTTTTTGTGAGATTTTATCCTGCTTAAGGAGTTTTCGACTCTCCTGAGTCAATTCTTGAATTTCACCTTGAATTTCGCGCAGTTTCCGCTCCTGAATTTGGACCAAAGGTAGAAAAGCAACTGCCTGGTCTTCAGTGAGTTCCAGGACTTCTGTTAATTTCCAGATCCGGACTGCATCCATATTCTGTGGCTTGGATCCACCCCGGGCTGGCGGTCCCTGGGCCATGACAAGTCCGACCATCACCAAAATAAGCATCAATCGTTTACTCATATTAAACCTCCTCTAAATAGCTAATAAAAGCTTCAATATCATTGTCATCCAAGAGTTCATCGTTTTCATAAGTGTATGAGAAATATTGTTCGTCAGTCAAATAATCAACACTCTGTTCGTAGAGATATTCTTCATAGATTTGCTCTGAATCTACATTTTGTGATTCAGTCCATGAATCCTCCCAGCCTGCCATCAGTAATTCGCCCCCTGGAACTATTTTATCATTACTCTCATCGGGTAAGCTGACAAATACCATCAATACCAGTAAAATGACAATAGGAGTTGAGTACAGCGTTTTCCGCCGGATGGCTCGTTTATGAATCCTGGTTTGCACGCCCCGGATCACAGAGTCTACATCCAACTGCGGATCATCCCTGTCTTTGGTCAATTCATCCAGAATTATTTTCTCGGTCTTATCCATTTTCCCCTACCTGTGCTTTCATATATGCTGCAATTCGTTTTTTTCCCTCATGAAAATGTACCTTAGCCGCATTCACCGAACAACCCACTGCCTCTGAAATTTGGGCAAATGGCAGATCTTCATAGATTCTGGCAATTACCACAGAACGTTGACGCGGTGTGAGCGTTACCAAACTTTTCTCTAATACTTCCTGATGAAATATCTTTTCAGTATCTTTGACTGGATCCGAACTGGAGACCAGAACCTGTATATCCTCCATAAAGGAGAATGACCAACGTTGCCGGCGCTTTAACTGAGTGTAACACAGATTAATGGCGATCCGGTAGATCCAGGTTTTCAGGCTGGATTTTCCCTTGAATTGGTGACTTTTCTCCCAGACCTTGACAAAGGTATCCTGAAGAATATCCTGGGCATCTTCAACATTGGAAACCATCCTTAAAATGAAGGCATAAAGTGCTGGAGAATATTCCCGGACAAGCTGGTCAAAAGCCTGCGTATCACGGCTTTGTACTTTTTCAAAAAGCGAACTGTCAGAATTTTTTCTCATTACTGGGGGTTTAGATGATCATTTGTATGAAAAGGTTAAGATGGTGCTACCATGGAGATATAGCATGTCAAAGATCCCGATTAAGTCGGGGCTATGTCTCTACTCAATTGTCGAATACCCAGATCAGGGAAAGGTACCGAAATCTTGATTCAGGAGCCTGATTTGCCATGATAGTGTATTCCGGATTCCAGGGGACACTTACCGATTGGGACCATAGCGGATCCTGGAGGATATTGGTGTCAGTAAAGCCAATGATCAACGTACTGACTTGAGCCTGAATCGTATAGTTCAGCAGATGGATTACATCATCAGGACTGACCACGGAGATTTGCTGTGCTATCAGCTCTTCCGGGTTAAGCAAACCCTGATGAGGCTGTAGTAAATGACGCCCCCAAATTTTTAGATGAGCATACATGGCCTGATCAAACAGGACCACATCCTGGGTCAATTCCCAATTAACCTGCTTTTCAGACCAGATCCAGTCAAGTGATCCATCAATCATCGAACCACCTACCTGTACTTCCATGGACCAGGGAAACTTAAAAATAGTCTGGCCTTGGAATCCAGAAATTGACTGATTGACATTACGACCTTGCCAGGCTCCCAAAACCAGCTCGAATACTCCAAAATGTAATGCCGATTTGTAGTGATGTATAGTAGTGGCAATCAACTCCGGAGACCTGACTTGGTCATCGATGAGCTGACGCGTCTCATAGCTGATCTGGAATGGCTGGCGTAAATATTTAAATTTGGCCAGGGGTAGAAAACGCCATTTACCCACATTCTTTAGCCCCACTTCTGCAGAAAAATGCTTGTTCTGGAAAGCTGGCAGATTCAGTTCCATAAAGTGCCGTCGACTCCGATTAGTGCCCAGTTGTTTAGCCACCAACCCCAATTTAACCCCCATAGGAGACCAATCTTTAATCTGAAATTGGTGTCCTGCATAGGCCAAACTTACCAATGATTGGCTCTCACCACCCGGCCAATCCCAGCGCCCCCCCTGCAAACTAATAAACACTTCCGACCCAACCGCATTTGAATCATGATCCTGCCAGTGAAAATTGCCACTCCACCGATCAGAGTTGAGTTGTAGATCATCGTTGTATTTCCAGCTTTGCGTCATTGCATCCAAGACCGACATGTACAGAGGATTGACCTGATGGTCGTAGCTCATCTCCACCCGAACAATTCTTTCATCCTCACGATTCTCTATCTGAAACCGATGGCGTTGTTCATCATAGAGTTCCACTCCAATAAAGTGCTGGTGAGAGCGTAATTTTGAGGTCCA
>JAOZSM010000270.1 GCA_029939675.1 Fidelibacterota bacterium | reverse complement strand
AGACATATTCAGTGCGAAACTCTTCGACACATGGAATGCAGAAAAGTCAACAATTGAAGATGCAATCAAAGAATCTAATAACAATATTATCACTTGCAATCTTGGTGACATTAAGTCCATTAAGTATCGCACAGTTGATGGCAATCCTAGTCAAGTCACATTAAAATGTATTCTTGATAACTCACGACTTTCATATAGAGCAGGTAGCATAACGTTAGCGGGATATGTTACAATAGAATTTGACTTAATAATAAACCATGAGGTTACATCTGAAGGGTATACATTAATTTTTGATGATGACATACAACATTATATAGATTTTGAATGGGATTCAGGTGTTGGTGTTATTTGTGAATTATGGGAATGGATCATAAGCCCTTTTGAGGTGGTAGTAGAATCTAAACTATCCGGGGCTATTGATAATTACTTAGATGGCTTGAAAGATGAAAATGGCCAATTATCCCACACTCTTTTAGAGATTCCAATGGCTCAAAACATAGAGAACGCAGTAGTTCCAGATCCGGAAGCAGAGTTACAAATAATGCTAGAAAGTTTTCCTGTTTTGGTTGAATTTGATTATGCCACCAGCTATTACAATATTAATTATCATACAGGTCAACATGATAATTTTGACAATCTGGTCATTGATATTGAGTTACTTCCTGGATATAGTGGGCAAGAATCAATCTATTTGACAGGAAGTCATTCTAGAGGTGATTCAGTATTGGATAACTATGGCTTCGCTATGAATCATGATACATATGAATATGTTGATGCTACTCTTCCCTGGCAGCAACAAATAGATGCCACTCATGAAGTCATTCGACATCAAGATCAATTGAATGCTGATTTTATTCGTATCGAAGCCTTCTGGAAGTATATCATGCCATATATTCCACAGGAATCTGAGATAGTTGATCTCCCTGGATATCTAGATGATCCGAGTCGTCAAGACGCCATTACTTGGCTTGATAGCTTCATAACAAACAATTTTACTGGTAATGGTTATGGTCTAATTGCGGATGAAAAGGCTGGTTGGGTATGGATAACAGAGGTACTTGAGAATGCTACTAACACTCAAAAAGGGCGGCTGGAACCAATAATTATTCTGGGCTATGGAGCAATAACAGCACTTCCTTCACTAAATATTGATGGAGACTATAAGATAATTGCACCTGGAGAGCCTCGAGGTGCTGACTCAAATGATTTCGCTGCAATATCTCCCGAGGAATATTTGTATTGGCTTGAGCTTTTCGCTAGAACAGTCATCCAAAGATTTGATATTGAATATGATATTCAATACTGGGAAGTGGAATGTGAACTAAATGCAGCTAGGTATGCGGAGAGTTTTTACTGGTGGAGAAGGGGCTCGTCATGGGGAGACGATACACCAGGTGGTTTTCAAGACCAGTTAGTTAGTAGGTTATATAATGCCATTAAGGAAGAAACTACTAACGATGATGTTGTTCAGTGCTTTCATATGTTTGATCTAGCACGTCGTCTCGATGAATGGCAAAACTATTATGATATTGTTGGATTGAACCTATATCCAAACGAGCTTAACGCAGAACCTGTCCTAGGATCATTAGTAGGTGAACTTGTATTTGCAACTAAAAGGGCTTTAAATGCCTTAAGTCTAGATCGTCCAGTTTGGGTGTTGGAAACAGCCTATGGAGTATATGATGGTGTATATAATGGAAAACAATATCACTATACACTAGAGAATCAAGCAAAGTTTTTAAAGGATGCGCTCCAATCTTCAATAGATTCTGGCGCAGATTTATTCTGTTGGTTTCGTCCGTTCACACCCAATACTGCAGTTCCAGATTTAGCAAATTTCTCATGGATAAATAGTAATTCAGGTCTCTATGAAACCTCTGGTATTTCTAGACCAGCTTATAACGTATTTAAAGATGAAATCGAATTTTCTAGCGATATGACTTGGGTGACATTAAAACAGTCTTATAACCTTACAGAAACTTTGTATGGCCAACTAGATCTCGTTGACCATTTTTCTGGGGTTCAGTCCGACACAAGAAAGCGACTTTATAAACAACCAGCAACATCATACACTGTCAAAACACTTAATGAAGCTCTTGTACCAGTTTCAAATCCAGCACTAATCGTCCACCATTTGAATTGGGAAAATTACAATGATAATCCTTTCTTGGAAAATAATTTCACCCCTTTTGAATTGGATGACCGTACTCAAAATGCCAATTATACACAGAAGTACCCAATAAAGTTTTCTTCTTATCCCCTAGGAGCTTTACCTATAACTAGTATTCAGTTAAAAGATCCCTAGCATGTTTCAGCAGGTTTTGTTAGAGATAACGAATGGATTCATATTGAAAACGATACAAACTATGTTTTCCATTCTCGAGGTGGTCCTGATATAAACAATCCTATTTCACCCCATTATAAAGTTCGGATACCGGAGTGGACCCATCACAATGGAACTTTCTATAAGATTAGTCTTGCCCAGAGTCTATATGGTACAGGTGTATCAATTAGCATTCCAAGTATACATTCTGAAGGGTATGTTGATTTCAATATTCGTGCTGATGATGACACAAATCCGATGCAGCTTGAAATTCAATATTTTCCAATAGAGTGGGGTGATGTAGTAAAATTTTCGAAGGCTATGCCAATAATATCTCCTGGAGATCAAATTCAGATGCCCGGGGCGACATCTGTTAAGCTATTTGATGGGGTGGAGATGTATGGTGCTCCTAATCGACCGATTATATTTGAAGCTCAAGACCCAGTTAATGAGGGCTGGGATGGGCTCTATACGAGTAACGGAGATATCTATCTGTCAAATATTATTATCAAGGATGCTGATATTGGCCTTGAAATTAGGCCAAATGCTATTCCTGAACAGTATCGGCATATTTGGATTAATCATGTCATTTTCGATAGTTGCTTATTTGGAATCAAGGATTTAAACATCAATGATGACCTAACCGATATTCGATTTATTAACAATACGATTGTTAACTGTGATGTTCAAATTTATGGCAATATCCCGATAGTAAAAAACAATATATTCTATAATTGTGACATAATCATTGATCCCGATTTCTCTGCTCCAATTCAGCATAATAATTTCTACTTATCGATGACGAACTTTTCTCTTGACCCTACAAATATCACTGAGGATCCGTTATTTATTAATTATTTATCTGGCGATTATCGCCTGACTGGCTCTTCACCCTGTGTTGATGCAGGGTATCCAGGGGTAACAAGCAATGACCCTGATGGTACTCCTCCAGATATCGGTGCCTATTACTGCCCCCAGACTACAATATCATCCTACACCATTCTTAGTGCAGATGCAGAGTGGTATGGGATCTACTATATCAATGATGATTTCACTGTTGATGAGCATGTCACTCTGACAATCCAGCCAGGTACAGTACTTAAGTTTCCTGACCTGTCCTCTGGAGTTGTCGAATTCGATATACTGGGTGATTTAATAGCTGAAGGAACACCTGAGGCACCTATCCTTTTCACAAGCTCAGATGCCACACCAGCCAGAGCAGATTGGAATGGGATATACATTTCACCTGATGCTGATGACAATATCACAATCATAGATAATTGTATCGCAGAGTATTCCATATATGGGATTTATCTGGATTATGCCAGCCCTGAAATAAGCAATAATATCTCTAGGTATAACACATACGGGTATCGAGGACGCAATAATCATCCCAATATTACTTCGAATCAATTTCTTAACAATGTTTACGGTGTCTACAGTTACTACTCATCGGGAACCTATTCCAACAACCTGATCCGGAACAACAGCTACCGGGGAATGTACTTTTTTGGTACCAGTACAC
>JAOZSM010000269.1 GCA_029939675.1 Fidelibacterota bacterium | reverse complement strand
TGTTCCAATTCATCTGAAGCGTTCTTTGATTTCAAGACTGAGAATCCCAGTCGGGATATAATCCCGATTTCGTCCCCAGGAATATTCTGAAGCCCTATTTTCTATCCGCTTTACAGACTCTGTGATACCAAATGCGATCTGCCGATCTTGAACGAGTACGCTTGTTGTGATCTCGCGATCGCCTTCAAGGCCTACTGGAAATCCACGGGCTTCAAGCCCTTTGATCAAAGCATCCATAATATGGAGTGCACGTCGAGCACTGTCTTTTCCAACCCAAACATCCACTGTGTTGTCCAAGAGATAGGCGATTGTATTGATCCTTATACGCTGAGTTCAGTTTTGCCAGGGACTCGCTGACTAACCGATGAGCACCTCCAAAGGTTTCTTTGACGATGATTTGATTTGTTTCATCATTCTCGAAGTCACGTTGCAGATTGATTATGCCCTGGTGACTTTTTTCGCAAACTAACAGACGCGGATGGTCGGATTGTGTAAGTTTCTGGAGTGCCTGGTTTCAGTGGGGGCAATGGGATCTGCCTAACCCGCTTGCATGCTGCTTCTTAGTCCAGTATCCTAACTTGGGCTTCGGGACATCCAGCTTCTTACAGATCTTTGCGACTGCGACATCTGAGATTTCAAAATCCTTTGCGACGGCAGTTGTTGGTTTAGACCATATTGCTTCATAGAGTTGGTCACGAGTAATTTCGATTGAATCCGGCATGATGGGCTCCTCACTCTAATATTCTACTACCTAGTTTACCATTATCATGATTGATAAACTCAAAGTATAATTATATGTATAAATATAAACTAATTAGCTGGCATGTTTTGACAAAATACTGTGTAAATAATGTCAAGTAAAATACTACAAAAACTTGACTTATCTTTTCCGTAGCAAAAGGGAGAGTGCTCAATGAAGGTTACAGAGAAAGTCGCAAAAAAGATTAAGCGGATGAAAGAAGGATCCGTATTTGGGTATGCTAAACTTAAAATTGAGCCCAATCAATTTGCTGCCAACAGCCCAATTTTGAGTAGAACAATTACCAAAGCTCGTCTTAAAGAAGCTGGTTACCTCTTTTTTACGGATTATTACCGAAACGTTAAAGTGTAAATTAAGGAACCGCCCTGTACGGAACCGTACGCAGGGTGGTGTGAGAGGACGGATAGGGAACTAATCCTTATCCTCCTACTCGATTGCATTTATCTCAAGCCGAGGGATTCCCAATCCCATTGTAGTTCTCAGTAACTATCGATGCTACAGTGAGTTACAGGGATGTTAGCTTTACTGCGTGCATTATATGTGCAGCACTACCAGAAACAATAGAACCAGATTAACGTGAATAAGAATATCGACAATTCATTGAGAAGCTAAAAGTAGAACACAGAGACGCAAAGTGTTGATAATTAAGAACATAGCCCGTGTTTGCATAAGTGGCTATATTTATTGATGTTAGGGTGATTTTCATGCTCTGTCAGATACTTTTTGCGAAGCCGTCAAAGCTGGGTGGTAAAAATAGAGAAAACGGTCAATTGGAATTTTATTTTTGGCATTACTGAATAATGGGGGACTCCATCTCCAGGATTATTTCTGAGTGATTCCGCATTCACCAACACAAAAGTCAATTAGGAAATATATACACAGTGACCATGTAAATATTGCAGTGCTGTTATGTTGAAGCAATTTTAATAAATTGTGTAAGTAATAATATAAACAGCAAGATAAGCATTCGTATATGTTTTGGCATGTCATTTGTATTTTTGAGCACCTGAAAAGAAAAAAATGAACAAAGAAAAACAAATATGACATCGAAGCTGCAGACTCTTGCCGAATTACTCATTGTTGCTGATAATGAGGTTATCCGATTTGGTTTGTCTCAACTTCTGGTAACACACTACCATGAGGGTGTATGGCCCCAAGAGGGACAATATGCGTATTGGAGTAATCATGATTATAACCACTTGGAAAATTGAAAGCTATGTCTGAGCAACTCACAAAAAGCAGAACGGGTATCGACATTCAAACCAGAATCGAAGAAATATGTGAAGTATTGGTATTGAGTGACCCAACAGATTTTTCGGCCATGAGTGATCTGTTTAAGCGCTTTGACGGGATTCATGAATGGGCTCAAGAAACTGACAATCAAGCTATCGATTCTGTAATCACTCCGGTGATGCAGATCATGGAGAAAATATTATTAGAAGAAGCAGAAGATCTGAATGCAGCATTTACTGTGATCAGTGATTCTGTTATAGCTCTCCAAACGGTTGTTCGAGATGGACACAATATTGAAGACGTTGAATTCCCTGCAGAACTGGGGCTCGGCAAATCAGCTCAGGCTGCACCCAAGGCGAAAGGAAGCATAGCCGCGTTACCACCTGGTGTAGATGAAGAGATATTCACAGAGTTTCTATCCCAACAGGACGGAGTTTTGGGTGAAATGGAAACATTGGTGCTCAGCTTGGATGAATCGAATGGGAATGGAAGTTCCAGCGATCTGCTCCGTCTATTGCATACTCTAAAAGGGGAGTCGGCTCTGATGGGTTTGGATGATGTAGAGAAATTATGTCATCGAACAGAAGACTATCTGAATGTTGAACAAAACGATTCGCCTGTTGATGTATTGTTGTCAGTGAAGGATTGGTTGCAGAACAAATTCACCTCCTTTTCCAGTGATACAGAAGTTTCATCCATCCAATTGATTCTAGACAAACTTACTGTCTCAGAAAATGGCTCACATGGGGCTAAACAGACGAGCACAGAACCGGTTGTGGAAACATTAACCCCTACTGAATCATCTGATACTACCACACCTACCGCGGAAGCCCAGTCAGATCCCAAGAACGAAGTCTGGGACATTGATATGGAACTTTGCGCAGAATTTGTAGCGGAAGGCAACGATCACCTGGAAGAAAGCGATGCCCAACTCCTTATTCTAGAAGCTGACCCCACTGATAGTGATGCTTTAAACACAGTATTCCGAGCTTTCCACACAATGAAAGGTGTTGCTGGCTTTCTGGCTTTAAATGAAATCGGTAGCTTGGCTCACAACGCAGAGAATCTACTAGCCCAGGCCCGCAGAGGAAAAGTAGCGCTTAAAGGCGCCGCGATGGATATCACTTTTGAGGCACTAGATCTGCTCAAGAAAATGCTTGATAGTGTCGCTCATGCACTAACTACAGGTATTGCTCCGGCCCCAGAACCAGCATTGCCATCCATGGTTGAGCGTCTTGCAATACTTGGTAACCCGGATGGGTCACCGGCGGCTGCTCCAGTACAGGTCAAAGCTAGTGAGCGTGATGAAAAGACATTTGATAAACCCGCCCCCAAACCAGCTGATTTACCGTCAAAAAGTACTAAGCCTGAGCAAGGGGTCAGCTCCGGAACTTCCTCGGATGCCCCCTCTGTTAAGGCTCCCTCAGTGGCAAAAACAACAACGCCTCATAAAGCGACCAAACTAAAGGAAACCCTCAAGGTTGATGCCGCTCGTCTGGACCAGCTGGTGGATGCTATTGGTGAACTCGTGATTGCTGAGTCCATGGTGAGTCAATCGGAGGAACTGGTAAATCGAGCATCGCCAACTCTGGTCAAACATCTCTCGCAGCTCGACAAGATAACCCGTGAGCTTCAAAGTATGGGCACTTCGCTAAGAATGGTCACTGTGCGGTCCGTTTTTCAGAAAATGGCTCGTCTGGTGAGAGATCTTTCGAAGAAATCAGGTAAAATAATTCAGTTTAACATGGTGGGCGCAGATACAGAAGTGGATAAAACTGTTGTTGATAAAATTGGTGACCCCCTGATCCACATGATCCGGAATGCCGTGGATCATGGTATCGAAAATAGTGCCGATGATCGCGAAA
>JAOZSM010000268.1 GCA_029939675.1 Fidelibacterota bacterium | reverse complement strand
GAATCGACCAGGCTGGGAACCGCTTCTCGTCCCACCACCGGACCCCAGCGATAATTTTTCCATTCAGCATTAAGCGTTAGATGAATGCCCACACTTACTTCAGGGTGCTCTTTTAATATTTCCACAGCCTCCTGATACCAGGGGCAGGCAAACATTACTGACGTAGAAACTGGCACACCGGTTTCGATGACTTGTTTAACCGCGCTATTGACAGCATGGCACATTCCCATATCGTCCAGCCGGATGATATAATACGTGGGTTCTGGAGGGTGAACCCGACTTGCACTATTTAATAGAATAGGTACATATATAATTAATAAAATAAATCGTATCAATATTCGCTGCGCATATTTCATTCTTTTCTCCCAATACGATAATTGCTTCAAACGAACTTGATGCCCCATAGACATCCCCTCATCACTTATCACTTATCACTCGTCAACATAAGCAATTAAATTGTTCAATCAGCAACTCTTTGGGCAATCCAATCGATCATCGGCTGACAGTTGTCTCGCTGCTTCACATAGTCATCGAACCCTTGAATTTTGTGCTGAAGAATTCCCTCACATTCCAGTGAACCATATTTAGCTTCAAATTGATCAATGAATCGGTTAGCAGTTCTGGCGTATTTGCGGGGGATTGTTCTGAATATATCTCTCATTTGAAACGCCTCTGCTTTCGAATGCTCATATCCATGCTGAAATCCCAGTGCAACCAGCCCACCAATGACCGCCCCGCAGGCACCACCAGATAACCCGATGCCCCCGTCAAACACGGTGGCTAACTGTTCAATTCCTTCATCCCCAATGCCGGTTTTTCCGTGCACTTTTCTTAAAACTTCGGTGGCACAGTGGGGATAGACCGGACATTTGCTGGCCGGTTTACCTGCCAGGTTCTCGGTCAAGAGATATTTCATGCTCAGGGCGGACTGTTTGACACAGCCCCGCGCTTTTTGCGGAATGAGCAACCCTACTTTCCCTCGGATCGTCTGAAAATCCAATTCGGTCCTGTCCCGACACAGACAGCCTTCGAATTTATTTTCAAACCATTTTACATAATCGCTGACCTGCATCAGTACGGCATATTCATCGGCTGGGGTCCATCTTTCCAGATCAGCATCTGCCTGCATAGCCAGATCGAGGGCTGCCCCCAGTACCACCCCGCAGGTCGAGCCCCGGTTATACAATCCTCCTGCCAGACCTGTGATCGCCTTAAGTAATAATTCGCTATCCATAGCATGCGCATTCTGAAAGGGAATGATCTGACTCTCACAACAATTCAAAGTGCGAAAGAGTAACTTTTTCGACTGATGGATGTAGCTATCTACAGTTTCTTTTTCCACTCAATATCGCCTTTTTATTTGACTTTGTATATACCACAAAAAATAGGCATACCCCACAAGAAAAAGGACATTGAGTTCATCGAAATGCCGATCACTATGCCAAGTGTACTTCATAGAACGCGGTTAGATTCAAAATATTTTCCTGTTCTACAAGCTTCAAATTATAAGCCCGCCTTCCATAGTCTCGTACGGCGGACAGACATAGCGGTAGCTATAGTTATAATTTTAAGGACAGTAGAACTGGAAAGGATAAAAAGATTACAAGCCATTTGGAATTGAATTTAGTATTAGAGGCTGTGTGAAAATAGAGCAAAAATTACCTCGCGTTTTAATGCGTTGGTTGTGTTATCTTCCATATACACAGGGCTTTAGCCCAATCTGTTTGCACGAAAGTCCCTCTTTTTTTAAGCTCTTCATAACCCCCAGCATAAATACTGGGGTAAGTATTAATAATAACAGTGATGTATGTGACGTTACCAAGCAAATGATGTTAGCTAAGGATCCCCTCACTATCTTTTTGCAATGCCGCTTTCACACAGCCTCTAAAGCATGGGGCAATTGGCATCACTACGCAGCGACTAAGGGAATTGAAATACGATACTACTTATCCAACTCCTGGATACGCTTGATAAGTTGGAGAACCGTCCAAGGTTTTTGGATGAACCCGGTAATACCAATATCCGAATATTCATTCTTATCTTCAATGCCTAAATTTCCACTTGAAAGAATGATAGGAATTGTTGAATCTGATTTTCTAATCGCTTTAGTTAATTCAACTCCGGACACATCGGGCATTGATAAATCCGTCACTATAACATCATATTTCTCAGGGTTTTCCTTGAACAGCTCCAGAGCCTGCCTGCCATCTGGAGCTACATCAACAGAAAAGTTTTTCCTGAACAGCATCTGCTGAGTAGCTATTCTGATACTCTCCTCATCATCTACTAGCATAATTGATTTCCCACCACCCCTGACCGTAATTTTGGGAATGTTACTTGAATATTCAGGAACGGTTTTAGCAATTGGGATCAATATTTTAAATGTAGTTCCCTGTCCCAATGTACTTTTGACAGAAATTTCTCCATTCATCATTTCAACTATCCCATGAATTACGGAGAGCCCCAGACCGGTACCTTTCCCAACTGTTTTGGTGGTAAAGAACGGATCAAAAATCTTTTCCATGGTTTCAGTATCCATCCCCTTACCAGTATCAGTAACAGTTAACTCAAGAACGATTTGCTTCTTTTTTTTCTTACCAAAAGGTGCTTTAATTTGGCTTAAACTAACGGTTAGGGTGCCACCAGATTCTGCCATAGCATGTTGAGCATTATTACAAAGATTAATGATGATCTGATGCACTTGTGTTTTATCACAAAGAACCAAATCACAATTTACATCAATACTTTGCTGAATAGTAATATTAGATGAAAGAGAGGCCCGTTCAAATAAAAGAGCTTCGAGAATAATATTTTGAATCGCCCTCGGTTTCATCTCAATCTTACTTTTTCTGCTAAAAGTTAATATCTGTTTAACAATATCACGAGCTCGCTTACCATCATCAATGATATGCTGAAAGTTCTTGTGTAGGCTCTCATCATCTGGAAGTGCCTCTCTCACGATTTCGGAATAGAGAAACATGCTTTGAAGAATATTGTTGAACTCATGTGCAATTCCACCAACAACAGCACCAAGCGCTTCTAACTTTTGAGATTGTTGCAGTTGTTTTTCAATTGACGCTCGTTCAATCTCAATACTTTTCTGTTCAGTAATGTCATGAGCAATTCCATAAAATATATTATCTTTCTGCGGAATCACACTCAATGTAGCAATCCGAATAGTACCATCTGGACGCACATATTCCACTTCTGTATCTTCATTTATTGCACCGGCAGTCATTAATTTTTCCAAGCGGAGACTAGATCCACGCGGTGTGATATCTGCAGTTGTTAAGCTTGTCAATTCGCTCTTGGTTCGTCCTGTTAAGACTTCTGCTGCAGCATTTGCATCCAGATATTTACCAGTATCAACATTAACTAGAAAAACAGCATCATTGGATCTCTCAAATAATAGTCGATACTTTTCCTCGCTGAGTCTCAAGAACTCTCCAGCCTGATCATTTTCAGTGGAGCGAAGATGTAATTGTTCCAACATATTGTTAAGGCCATCATAAAGAGAGCCAATTTCATCGTTTGTAGTTTTTTCCCCACGAACTGTATAATCAGCTTCTTGTGAAATTCTTTTGGTGAGATCCACCAGCGTAAGGATCGGTTGTGAAATCAGTTTCTGCAGACTTGTAGCTAAAAGGAAAGCAATTACCATCACTCCAAGACCAATCACCACCATTGAAAGCAGATGATATTGTAATCGTTGAGAGATTTCAAAGGTGGAGACTCTCAGGTAAATGGCCCCCTTTTTCTCCCCTTTATACTCTATTGGTCTTAAAACGTGGAGCCATTCATCTTCAAACCTGCTATATGATTCACCACTGGCTATTGTCTCTGTGCTTACCCCCAGATATCTATCATATTCTGCAAATACAT
>JAOZSM010000067.1:5952-14423 GCA_029939675.1 Fidelibacterota bacterium | reverse complement strand
CTGAATAATCTGAAAGCTTACAAATCGATCGGTATCAATCGGATCAGTATTGGGATGCAGAGTTTTCAGCCAGAATTACTAAGATTTATGAGCCGGATTCATACTGCTGAAAAAAGTTTTACCACTTTTGAGGATGTGCGACAGGCTGGCTTCACAAACGTAAGCGCCGATCTGATCTTTGCCATTCCCGGTCAAACAAAGGCACACTGGCAAGCAGATCTGAAACGGCTGATTGACCTGAATCCTGAACATGTCTCCACCTACTCGCTTACTGTAGAGGAGGGGACTGCCCTTCATCGCTGGGTGGAAGCCGGTCATATCAGAATGCTGGAGGAAACCATAGATACGGGAATGTATGCCAGCGGGAGAGCTTATCTGGAATCAGTGGGTTATCCAAATTATGAGATATCCAACCATGCTAAACCGGGTTTTGAATGCAGGCATAATATGAATTACTGGACCGGAGTTGAGTATCTGGGTTTTGGACCTGCTGCCCATTCATTTTTCAATGATCGGCGACATTGGAATGTGAGAGATCTGGATCAATACCTGAGTTTAATTGCTGAGTCAGGTATTGCCGAAGAAGCTTCAGAGAGTATTTATGGTTTTACAGCCCAAAATGAGATGATCATGACCAGATTGCGCTTGGCATCCGGTTTAGATCTAACTGCGTATGCCCAACAATTTGGTGCAGATCTAAGGAGTCAAAAAGGATCTGTGTTAAAAAAATGGGCAGACCAACTCAGGATCAGGGATGAGCATCTGTTGATCACGCCAGCAGGTTGGCCGTTGATTGATGAGATCAGCTCAGATCTCATGTTCGTGGGGGGTAGATAGGGTAGTGGGAATTGGACTTATAGTGCTGGTCTGAAGTTCAATTGCTTGTGGTCCTGAGCTACTTGACTTGATCCAAATCTACGGTAATTGATTTCTCATGGTGAACCAGAACAGTTCCCGGAGATGAACCCTTGGGTTTGCTCAGATGTTTGCGTTGACAATATTGAACCACGACAATCCCGGAATGTTTTGCTTTGGAATTCCGGGCTGCATATTCTGCAGCTGCAATAATATCGGTCTGCTGGGGCGATTGATTGCCTGTCCGCAAAATAACATGAGAGCCGCGAATCTGCCTGGCATGGAACCACCAATCATTTTTACCAGCGACCTTAAAGGTCAGATCATCATTATCCGATGAACCACGGCCTACCAGAATATCATAGCCTCCTGGAGATTGATACTTCTTGTAGGGTTTGCGCTCAGTTTGACGGCGACCGGAGCGATCCAGCGCTTCTCCGTGCTGTTGTAAAAAACTTTGTAGAGCTATCTTATCATTTTCAATGATCAATTGTTCCAAAGCGGTAATATCAGTCTGGACCTGGATGATGATTTCTTCCAGTAAATTGACCTTCCCCTTAAATTTCCGGATCTTTTTAGCAGTTGACTCAATCGTCTGTTGTAAGCTTACACCAGTTGCCAGTTTGATGACCAGGGGTTTTCCAGTAGGGGAGAGTTCTGCAGTCAATTCAATTGTCCCACTATGACCCTGACCCATACCCTGCCCAATTTGGAGGGCTTGTAGCCGGACCTCTAGCTTGGGCCAGGCTTTGGCTTCATTTAATTCCTGTTGGATTTTTTTTAATTTTACCTGCCAACGCTGCAGGACAGTTCTACCCGTCTTACTGACCGAAACACTGGTTGCTTGCTTGGGCTTTTGGCGACGTTTGAGAACCTCGATAACCAGCTCCGGAATTTCGATTTGGCTCTCAGCCTGACTGGTTCCGAAAGTGAGCGTGCCGTTCTCAGGGTCAAATGCCATGCCTTTCTGAGCTTCCTGTAGTTGCTGGCTGGTTATGCTTTGTCCGGGAATAGTTTCAGGAAGCTGATCACCTGGCTGAAGCCATTCATCGGCAAAAACTGGCAATTTTTTCTGTTTAAGAAAGCTCTCCACAAAGGTGTCTCCCTGATACAGATAAATATTTAGGGCAGTTGGGAAGAACCCGATGATTAGGGTTGCATCACCCTGAAGCGTCAATTTTAACAGACGATCTCTGGCATGTACTTGGACCTTTAAAATTCTTGAGGTGCCTAAGATCTTGCGTAAAACATTAACCCTGCGCTTGGGCAAAGAAACCTGGTTGGAGAGAGTGAGGATGGCCTGATTACCCTGTTTTTCCCAAGCCAGTTTGAAGGGGCGATCTATTCCCCCAAAATGGATATTCAGTTGAGCTTTGCGGAAGGTGTAGACAAGGTCTATCCGGCTGCCAGTTAAGCATTCATTCAGGGTGTTCATCCAGAGCCACAGAGCTGGCCAGGACCAGACAAATTTCATTGCATCCATGGTAGCAACATAAGTCAATTTCTGCCGATAACTGAAGAAATAGTGTTCAGCGGTGGTTGGTTCTGGAAATATTAATCTTTGACTTCATCTTTTTCACGATTAGGCGACAATAGAGAGGGGAGATAAGAGTTGTGGGGATGATTGTGAAGGCTAGCGGATTGGAATTAAAAGTTTACAGGGGATCTACCAATGAATGAGGTTCAAACAACCGTGAAGAGTGAGATTTGTCAATTTGTGATATTTCAATTGGGGTCGGAGTATTTTTGCATCGACCTCTTGTCAGTGCGAGAGATTATCCGCCTTACCGGAATCACCAAAATACCAGAATCACCTCCCTTTGTTGAGGGCGTGATCACTATCAGGGGTGAGATCGTTCCGGTAATTGATCTTAGAAAAAGATTTGATTTTAAAGTGGAAGAAACGGGACACAAGGATAACCGCATTATGATTGTTGAAGCGGATAATCATATCATTGGTTTTATTGTGGATGCAGTGCGAGAGGTGCTCCGGATTGAGTTGTCAGAGATCAAGCCGGCACCGGCCCTGGTTACCAGTGAAATCGACAAGCGCTACATTCAAGGAGTCATCACATCCGACGAGAAACTATTAATCGTTTTAAATGCAAACTTGATCTTTGCTCAGGAAGAACTGTACTCAATTGATAAGATCGAGGTCGCTTGATCATATTTTCTGAATAAATTATCAGCAAATTATTATTTACCCAATTAAGGGTAAGGTAGATGAAGCGAGCATTCCCATGGGAAAAGATCAAACGTTCAAATCAACTGACACATCATTTATTCTGGACAATCTGAATACAGCTGTTTTTCGTACAAGCATTGATGGTACAGGGGCCTTTATTGATGTCAATCCGGCTTTTTTGCAAGTATTTGGATATGAAAGTAAAGCCCAGCTTGAATCCATCGCAGTTATTGACCTCTATGCTGACCCTGAAGATCGGGATGCCATACGGGAGGAATTACGATCTAAAGGATTATGCCGGGAGCGGGAGATTTTTTTTAAACGGAGAAATGGCGAAATATTCCCTGGTAGAGTCTCCTCTGTGTTGGTTAAAGATGAGGTTGGACAGGCACTTTATATTGATGGAGTGGTAGATGATATCACAACCCAGAGACAACAGGCCCAGGCATTAAAAGAATCTGAATCCAAGAGCCGGGCAATGGCTGATGCTGCTTCAGAAGCAGTCCTCTTTTTCCATGATTGCCACTGTACTGAAAGCAATCAATCAGCTTCCAGGATATTTGGATATTCAAGCTCAGAATTTGAATCATTAGATCTAAAAACAATTTTTGCTCAAGAGTTTCATGAGAAATTAGGAGCACTTTGTATTAGCAATGAGAGTGAGGCTTTACGTGTAATTGCCCACCGTAAGAGTGGCGAATCTTTTCCTGCAGAATGTATAATCCGGAGTTTTGTGGATCAGGGGCAGCCAGTAATGGTTTGTACGATTGCAGATCTCAGCACTCAGGAGGAAGCTTTAGCTGAGTTGCAGGATCGCCAGTTGGAATTGCTGGAAGAGCGCAGAGTCTTCTTTGGCGGTCCGGTTATTCAGATTCAATGGCCCCTGGGTGAAGCGGAACCGCTGAAGTATATCTCTGATAATGTAAAACAAATATTGGGATATGAGGTTAGTGATTTTACTGAGGGTCGCATCCTTTATCCGGAGATAGTCCACGATGCTGATAGGTCTGAGTTGCAAGATGCTATTCGGACAATGCTTCAGGAAAGCTCAGAGATAATTTTTGTGCGTCCCTATCGGTTAAAGAAAAAGAGTGGCGAATATATATGGGTTCAGGATTATGGCTATGTCCAAAGAGATGAGGCCGGTAAGCCAACGGCTATCCTGGGATACATCTATGATGTTACTGATCAACAGGAGTCTCACAGAAGAATTGTAGAGAGTGAATCTCGCTATCGTGATCTCGTTGAGAATTCTCCTACTGGGATTTTACGTATCGATCTGAAGGGAAATATTCTGGATGTAAATACCGCAATGGTTAAAAGTCTGGGGTCACCCTCTGCTGAGGCGACCAAAAGTTTCAATATGTTCACTTTTCAGCCTTTGGTGGATGCGGGAATATCCCAAAAATTTCAAGACGTTATCCGGGAAGATAATACAGCTAAATTTACCAGTAAGTATACCAGTGTTTGGGATAAAATCGTGCATTTTGACATTGTCATCCATCCGGTTCACAATGCTGAGCGCCAGATCATAGGTGCCCAGGCCAACATGGAAGATATTTCGAATACCTACTATGCTGAAATTGCCAAGCATGAGATGGAACAGGCGCAACTGGAAGAGCGCAATATTTTCATGGCCGGTCCGATCATGGTCCTAAAATGGGATATGGTTGCTGATAAACCACTGCTCCAGATGAGTGAGAATGTTGAAGACATCCTTGGGTATTCCGTGGCTGAAATGTTAAACGGGACAGTTCTATTTGTTGATATTATTCATCCTGATGACATTGATCGAGCAAGAGCTACTGCCCAAAAAGCGCGTGATGAAGGCCTGGATTCATTTGACACCTTGGCTTATCGAATACGCTGTAAAAATGGAAAATATATTTGGGTGAATGATCACTCAACTATTATTCGCGAAGAAAACGGTGCCCCTAAATATATCTCGGGGATAGTTTATGATATAAGTCATCTAATCGAGGCAGAGGAAGAACTCAAACTTAACGAAGAAACCTATCGGGAATTGTTTAACGCAATATCCGAGGCAGTCTTTATTCACGACCTGGATACTTATAAAATCCTGGATGTAAATGAAACTATGTTAAGAATGTACGGGTATGAACGCCATGAGGTCATCGGTGCTGATGTTCAAGAATTTAGTGCCACAGCTGATGTAGCGCCTGATGTTGCCAACGTCTTCAAGCTTGCTATTTCCAGGGGTCAGAAAACAATAGAGTGGGAAGCAAAACATAAAGATGGGCATAAATTCTGGGCTGAAGTAACCTTGCGACCGGCCATGATTCATGGCAAAAACAGGATGTTGGCTAATGTCCGCAATATTGCAAACCGGAAAAAGATTCTTAGTGAGCTGGAGTTATCCTTGCGCGAACAGGAAGTATTACTCCGGGAAGTTCATCACCGGGTTAAGAACAATATGCAGGTGATTAGCAGTTTATTAAACCTACAGGCAGAATACACCCAGGATGAACGGCTGTTCGAGATCTTTGGTGAAACCCAAAATCGCATTCGCACCATGGCTTTGATTCACGAAAAGTTGTTTAAATCCAAAAGTATGTCTGCGGTTGATTTTGGCAATTATCTCCATTCTTTAGTCTCTGATCTGATCAATTTTTATTCCATTGATCGTCGAAAAATTCAGATTCACCAATCAATTGACACCATGAAACTTGATATCACCAAGGCCATTCCCTGCGGATTAATTGTAAATGAATTAATCACAAATGCTTTTAAATACGCTTTCCCGGATAATCGGGAAGGCTCTATCTGGCTGACTGTAAAGGCCGTTGGAGAAAATTCCGCTGAAATTCAGGTCAAAGACAATGGCATTGGAGTGAACTCGGATTTGGATATCAATACAACCCAGACCATGGGTTTAAGGATTGTCAGGATCTTGACTGAGCAACTTCAGGGCAGTATTCAGCTGGATCTTGACCAGGGTGTCTGTTTTACTCTGAGCTTTAAGCTTACGGATGACATTTTACCGAACGGCTGATTTAGCCCTGTAAAAATATTACTATTTGCTGATACTCATCCGGGTTTTGATTTTCCCATTCGACCACGCATTAAACGTCGGCGTCGATGGTGAATCAGTTAAGTTGGTGGGTAGTAACTATATGAAGTATTAGACGATATTTTTGATTTACTATTTGGAATTCTTAAGCGTGAAGCCCTCCCAAAAAGTATATGATTAAACATGAATATCACCCTAACATCAATAAAAACAGCAACTCACGTGAACGCGGGCTGTGTTCTAAATTATCAACACTCTGCGCCTCTGCGTTTCTCTGCGAGAGGGACTTTTTGCGGGATCCTTAAGCGGGAAGGTCAGGCGTTGGGGGAATCAGGTTTAAGAGAATCTTCCAGGTAGGGCCAGAATAGTTGTTCCAATTCTTGAATGGACCCTTCAATAGTCATGGGAATCATCTTGGCAAATGAATCAAGGATGACCACTGCATTGAGACTGGCATCTTGTTCAGTTGCTGCTTGTAAGCGTTTTACCATGCTAATGTTGATTTTGTCAATGCGTTTATAAATATCCATTAAACCTTCCAGGGTCCAATCCGGCTCCAGCCCTTTACGGACTCTAGTGAATTGAGCCAAAAGATACATGGAAATGGAACGATAGATCGATTCACTGATGGTTGCAAAGGGCAAGTGGGTTTTAACCATGGGGCGCAGATAATCCAGTGACGGACACCCACTGGTAACCATAATGATTCCAAGAATAGAGCTCAGACCACTTTGCATTGAAACCTGATTCTTACAATATTTGCGTTCATCAGTTTCGATACAGATATCTACTTTGTCATAAGAAACAGCGGTGGAGAAGGCCTTTACAATATCCTGTAGGTTGACAGCTACGGGACAATGCTCAATATTCTGATCAACCAGGGGGCAATTTTCACAGGTATGATAAGCAAGCTTAGTCCAGCTGGCAGGATTACCAGAGCTGAATGTTTGGTAGGTCAGTCGTTTTGGGTCCAGGATAATCGTAAATTCATGCGATTGAGTATCTGGTAGATTGAAAATGTATTTGATAGAGATTTGAGTTGGAGAATCACCAGACATAAGTCAAGATAAAACGGAAACGTATTATTTCAATGCAAATTAATACTGTTTGGGTCTAACAGTTTCTTGATGTGATGTAAAATAACTCGACTGCGATTTCACTCAGTGTCAACCTCATCGGAGTGTGAGGAAGAACAAATATTTAGCCTGAAATACAATAGAGATTAATTGATACAAAAGATTATAGTGTAACTGGGTTGAATTTATTTAGTTTGGCAGGTGTCAACCAGGAGATATGAAGAGTTAAAGCTATGAGTGAGACTGAAAAGAAACATCGTCGTAGACGGACTAGTAAACGTCACAAGCGCTCAATCACCCGAGCATATGGTATTGAGATCATCATTGCTATCCTGTTCAGCTTTGGTGTGTTCCTCTTATACGAGGATATGGAAGTCAAGAGTGTTGTCTTCCATGGTGTCCTATTCATTTTTCAGACCATTAATGAATGGTTTAGTTCATTTATAAATAGTATTCTCGGTACAGTAAATGTAGTCGAAACCTCTGATATTATTGGTGGTTTCTTGCTGCTGCTTGCCTGGATTTTGTTTTCCTTTCGGATTCGGCAAAAAACTATTGCCCGGTATAATGAATTGTCAGAATGCCCGGAGTGTGGGGGGATTCTTATGCATGTTCATCGGAATCCATTGCAACGACTCACTGCAAAAATCTTCATGGTTCAAGTACGTCGCTATCGCTGTAAAAGTTGTGACTTTGATGGACTACGAATTCGGTCCCGCGATACACGGGAGACCCATTAATATTTCGGATTTGCTCGATCTGCGCTACATCCACTATTTTATCTAGACCGTTTATCACCGCTGTTTTATCTGCCGTGGGAGTTATTTTCTACCACTTATTGATAAATGATTATTTACGGCGTAAGCCTGAACAAAACAATCCCACAGGTCTGCCAGAGGTCTCTTTTGATAATGTGGACCGGGGCTAAGGAGTACACATGGAACCCCTATCATCAAAACAAAAAAAATATTTAAAATCAAAGGCCAACCACCTGAAACCCTTAGTTCAGATTGGAAAATCAGGTGTTAATGCCCAAGTTATTCAGAGCATTGATGTGGCTCTGGGGCAGCATGAACTAATAAAAGTAAAGTTCATCGCCTTTAAAGAAGAAAAGGAGCAGTTTCTGGAAACCATTGTGGAAGGTGCTCATACTCAATTTGTAAGTTTGATCGGTCACGTGTTAACCTTGTACCGTGAACACGAGGAGCAGGAGAAACGGAAATATAATCTGCCCAGCTAATTGCAGATGAAACTGAAAACGGATGATATGAGTATCATGCACGATAAGTTTATGACGGCTTTCGGCCGGTCTTCGTTTCCAACT
>JAOZSM010000067.1:0-5852 GCA_029939675.1 Fidelibacterota bacterium | reverse complement strand
GGCCGGTCTTCGTTTCCAACTGCGCCCTTGCAGGCTTTTGATTTTCAGACTATCTCATGATTTACTTCCATAAAATCACCAAGACCTACCCGGATAAGACCCTTTTTGAGGATTTGAACCTGGTGATTAAAAAAGGATCACGGGCTGGTCTTGTGGGAGCTAATGGTTCGGGGAAAACCACGCTTCTGAGGATGATCATTGGTGAAGAAGAGACCGATGAGGGAGCAGTCCAGGTCGATCGCAAGGTTACTATTGGATATCTTCCCCAGGAGATCACTTCCACATCAAGTAAGACCATCCTGCATGAAATATTAGACGAAGTTCCTGAGATCGGTCTGCTTGAAACACAGATCGAAGAGCTATCAAACCGAATCAGCAGTAATCCAGATAATCAAGACCTATTGGATCGATTGGGTCGCTACCAGGCCGAATTTGAGCGTCTTAATGGATGGAGTATCGAATCCCAGGCCAAGAAGGTTTTAGGCGGACTGGGCTTTACCCCCCAGCACATGAAAACCCCTCTGGAGCAATTTAGTGGTGGTTGGCGTATGCGGGTGGCGCTTGCTAAACTATTGTTCAAACAGCCTGATATTCTACTCCTTGATGAACCGACCAATCACCTGGACCTGGCGTCCTTAATCTGGCTGGAAACTTTTCTGAAGGAATGGACCGGTGCTTTGGTTTTAATCAGTCATGACCGGACCTTTCTGGATAAAACTATTCAGCAGATCTTTGAGATTCACCATAAGACAATTCACACGTATGCTGGAAACTATAGCCATTACGTTGAAGAAAAGAAATTGCGCAATGAGCAGCAGGCTGCGGCTTATAAGAATCAGCAAAAACTGATTGTTGACACGGAACGCTTCATCGAACGGTTTCGCTATAAGGAAAGCAAGGCTACTCAGGTACAAAGTCGGGTAAAATCGCTGGAGAAACTGGAAAGGATTGCCCCTCCCGAGGGTCAGCAGAGTCGGATAGCAGTCCGGATCCCGCAACCGGGTAGATCTGTCCGGATGATTGCCGAATTTCGGGGAGCTGCAAAATCTTATGGGAGTCTGGAAGTTTTCAAGAGTCTTGACCTCAATCTGGAGCGAGGACAAAAGATCGGTTTGGTGGGGCCCAATGGGGCTGGGAAGTCAACCTTGCTCAAGATGCTGGCTCAGGTGGAGCCACTAAGCGGTGGACAATTGAAATGGGGTGAGGGCGTTGACATAGCCTATTTTGCCCAGCATCAATTTGAAGCATTGCCCTTGGAGCAATCAATTTTCGGGTTAATGGCCAGTGAAATACCCAAATGGACAATCACTGAGACCCGAAATTACCTGGGCAGCTTTCTGTTTTCCGGCGATACAATTGACAAACAGCTCAAAGTCTTAAGTGGTGGAGAGATTTCTCGCCTGGCTCTGGCAAAAATGTTAGCTACACCAGCACATCTTATTCTCTTGGATGAACCCACCAATCACCTGGACATGCAATCACGAGATGTGGTGCAGAATGCTATCAGCAGCTTTAGCGGTACCATGGTTTGCATTTCCCATGATCGCCATTTTCTAAATGCAGTTACCAACACGATCATTGAAGTAGATCAGGGTCGGATTAGAATTTTTCCTGGTAACTATGAATATTATTTGTGGCGTAAAACTCAGTCAGATGGTGAAGAAGTAAAGGGTGAAAAAGTCAGTAGTGCAAACCCTGTACGGAAGACACAGGCAACTGACTATTCAGAGCGCAAGAAATTGGCCAATCGATTGAAGAAGTTGCCCATCCTTATTGATGAATGTGAGACAGCGATCGCTCATGAGGAGCAGATTTTAGATGATTCTGCGCTGGTCAGTCAGTACGAAAAAATCCAGGCAGCCCTGGATGAAAAAGAGCGTTTGGAGGAAGTTTACCTGGAGCTTCTGGAAGAACAGGATTCACTGAAAAAACGATTCTCCTAAAAAAAACTGCGAAGACTATTCTAGACAAAAAAAAGAGGCCATCCTTTCGGAGAGCCTCTTTTTTAATACGATAGAAAAGTCTTAGATGACTTTGTGAACCAGAATACCGATCATAACAATCATGGCAACAAAGATCATAGCGACGGCCCAATTACCTTTTTTGATCTCTTCCCACTCCTCAATATCTGATGAGAACCAATCAAAAACTTTAAGGGCGATGGCCACACCGATTGAAAAACCAAGAGCAGCCACGATTGACCAGCCCAGTCCTTCAGCATAACGTTCCCAGATTGACACATCAAAAGGACTGGCAGCAAAAACAGATGAAGCCATGACCAGGGTTGATGCAATAAATAACGTTGTTTTCTTGAACATTCTATTCTCCTTTTTTCATATTTCCTGCAGTTTAGCTTATTATTTCATTCTCAAACATGCTTCAGTAAACATATCCGGAGTCATTCTATTATTGTACAATTTCTCACAACACTTACCGTCAGCTCTGAGAATCATCTCATTGTGTTGAGTAAACTCAACTTCGACCACCACTACAATCTGGTCGATGGGAGTACGGGCATGTTGAGACACTGCGCCTCCCACCAGAAAGGCCTGAAGCAGGTCCTGAGATAGTGTTGTGCTACGGCTGACCATCCTGATCAGGAATATTCGTCCCCAGGCTTTTTGCTCATCCAATTCAAATGCAGAACGAGGTAAATTAAGGCCCTGTTGACGATAGAGGTCTTGCGCGTAAGAAACCAAATTTGCTTCTTCACCCGCAATTGAACCACTGGCCTGGAGTGTTCCTGCCAGACCAATTAATAAGACCAGCCGTGCTAAGATTGATATCCGCATAATGTCAAGCTTTCCTTTGACTCAATTTGCACCAATGTTAAATAGGAGCGTTTGGATATCAATAATTATTTCAAATAACAGTTAACCGGATTTAAGTATCAAAACCGGTAATATGGTCATAGTCAGGTCGGGTAAATTCACGTTCAAAAGCGTTGATAGATTCCTTAATATTACCGACCAGATCATCTCGAGCACATTTAACAGCCAATTTAATAGCATTGTCTATGGCGCGTGGTGTGGAGCGACCATGGCATTTTAAAACCAGTTTTTCAAGACCAAGAATTGGGGCGCCACCATATTCCTGATAATCACTGATCTTTTTGACTTTTCTGATCCCGCCTGAGAGCATGATCATACCCAGCTTCCAGATCAGTTTTTTCTGAAAGGCCAGTTTGCCCAGCCCCATAGCTGCTTCAGCGACACCTTCGATAGTCTTAACTGCAATATTGCCTTTGAATCCCTCAGTAACCACCACATCCACAATCCCCTTCATCAGATCACTGCCTTCGATGTTTCCATAGAAGTTGATTTGAGGGAGGGATTCCAGAATGCGATTTACTTCAACGTATTTTGGACCGCCTTTATTATTTTCAGCACCCATATTCAGTAGGCCGACCAGTGGTCTTTCGATACCGGTAACTTTTTGGGCGTAGGCATTTCCCATGAGCGCAAAGTGGATCATGTGATCGCGATCCACCGTGATATTGGCACCAACATCTAGAATCAGTGAAAAGATATCTTTACGATTTAATTCATTTCGGGTGGGATAAACCGCAGCCAGTCCAGTACGATGAACACCCTTGATTCGTGGAATAGTTTGGGCACTCGCCAAGATCAAAGCACCTGTATTGCCAGCGGAAATCAATGCTTCTGCTTGCCCTGCGGCCACAATATTTGCGGCCAGGATTAGGGATGATTCAGGGTATTTATCAAAAATATCCTTAGGCTTGGCATCCATGGGAATGGCTTGAGGGGCATGCACAATCTCGATAAATTGTCTGACTTTTGGGAAATGGGCCAATTCTGCCTCAAGAACTTCCTGGTCACCAGTTAACAGGATATGCAGATCACCTGCAGTGCAGGCACGACACACACCTTCTACAATGGCTTTGGGAGCATTGTCACCTCCCATACCGTCAACTGCCAGGCGATAAGTTCTCATCTGAAGTTTATTCCCAACTTTTGATTAATTCCATAATCAGACGGACACCTGCTCCAGTAGGTCCTTCCGGATGATAGGGGCGACCCTTTTTCAACCAGCCTGATCCGGCGATATCAACATGACACCAGGCAGTGCCTTCCTTAACAAATTCACGCAGAAAAGCTCCTGCGGCAATGGTTCCAGCTTCGCGGCCTGCACCCGTATTTTTTATATCAGCAATTTTTGATTTGATATCTTCAGCATATTCGTCATCCAGAGGCATTTGCCAGACTCGATCCTGCGATTTTTCACCCACAGTGATTAACTGATCTGCGAAATCCTGATTGTTAGTCATTATACCGCTGTAACGGTGACCCAGCGCGACAACCACGGCTCCAGTGAGTGTGGCAAAATCAACCAGGCCATCCAGCTCGAATTTATCTGTTATGTAAGCCAGACCGTCAGCCAGGATCAAGCGACCCTCTGCATCAGTGTTCAAAATTTCAATGGTTTTTCCATTATAGGCAGTAAGAATATCACCTGGTTTGTAAGCTTCACCACCATTCATGTTTTCCGTTGCAGGCACTACAGCGATGATATTCAAATTTGGTTTGATATCGGCAACTACGGACATGATACCCAGGACGGCTGCGCCACCCAGCATATCAAATTTCATCTCATCCATTCCGGCTGAAGGTTTGATCGAGATTCCACCGGAATCAAAAGTCAATCCCTTGCCAACCAATCCCAATGTTTTAGCGTCATCACCGCCACCCATATATTCCATGATGATAAATTTTGGGGGAACATCCGAACCCTGGGCTACGCCTTGAACTCCACCGAAACCCATCTTTTCAAAATCTTCCCGTTCGTAGACAGTCAGTTTCATATTGCCAGTCTTGGCAATAGTTTCTGCAGTATCAGCAAGGTAGGTAGGAGTAGCAATATTAGAAGGGTGGTTGCCCAGATCACGAGCTAATGCAACACCAGCCGAAACACTCATCCCATAGTTTAGTGCCGGGGCAATGTCTGAATCACTCAGTACAGTCACCGTTTCAATGCCGGTGTACTCATCTTCAGACTTTTTGTAATTCAGGAAGCGGTAGCTACCCAGGACCAGACCTTCAGCCAGGGCTTGGGCGTCTTCGATATTCAGATATTTTTCACCCATGAATTCAATGGTTAATGCCGTAATTTTGAGGTCAATAATATTTTTTGCTGCAGTAGCGCTCACCTGGCGCAGGAAATCTGCCGTGTATTTGCTGGAGTCGCCGAGTCCAATAGCGATAAAACGTTTGGCGATCTTACAATTGGCTGAATAAAGGACCAGAGTTTGATTCAATTTTGCTTTGAATTCACCATTATCCAGAGCAAGCTCGATCTGTTGGGCTAGATTGGGATGTGACTCTTTGAATTCTGAGGGAATTCCCTGGTCTGAGAAAAGTCCAAATATATAGGCATCCTGTTCTTCAGGTAATTCATTATAGGACTTTACACTCAGGTTAAAAATTGACATTTGTTATAATTCCTCTCATTAGATCGATCATCATAAATATGTACGGCATAATTAGCCAGAATGGTTCAGGCCTTTAATCTAGAAAAAATGCAACCGAATCGAAACCGGAAAAATGACTGACTTTGTTGAAATAAAATTTATGGAATTCCTTTGAGTTTGGAGAATTTAGATTGAATAAACCAAGAACAACATAGTCCAAAATTAATGTCAATGCAAGCATGGTGGGTGGAAGAATATTGATTTCATTTTGGATTATCTCTTTACGACAATTAATATCTAACGCTTGAAATAATGGATTGTTGACCTTTTAGGGAAACTCCTAATTGAAAAAAAGATGGGGCCGTAGCTCAGTTGGGAGAGCGCTGCATTCGCATTGCAGAGGTCGGGAGTTCGATTCTCCTCG
>JAOZSM010000267.1 GCA_029939675.1 Fidelibacterota bacterium | reverse complement strand
AATTGATTTACTTTTCTAGGAAAGAGACGTTTGCCTGTTGAATTTAAAAATAGCGGATTAAGTACCCTCTTGGGAGGAGCCAGGGGTGGGTCGGCTAACGGGCAGGCTGAAGTTTAAGATAGTATTATTAACCGAGTAAGAGGAGGTGGGATGATGAAATCAACCACACGTATGATCCAGATTGTAATAATTACGATAATTCTGGTTTTTCCAATAGCGATCCAAGCCCAGTGGAATGGTGCGCTGCATTTTTCCTGGTGGGAGCATGATCGTGTGATCGTTCCCAACACCCCGCTCCTGTGGCCGGGTCAGTTAGATGCTGGTACAGTTGAAATGTGGTTTAAACCAGACTCCGTTTTCAGAGCTGATACCCATGAACCCGACTACACCTATCTTTTCTGTAAAAATATATCAGGTAACTATGTTGGTGATATGGGTTTGCATTGGATTCGAGGTCAAGGTGATATGGTTTGCTTTGTTCAGAGTGGCGATGCAGTCAATTATCCAACACAAGACATTCGGACTGAATCTCAGATATGGTTACCGCGTTGGACTCATGTGGCTTATGTCTGGGATGTGGCCGACTCAATGCGTTTATTTATTAATGGTGTGCAGGAAATGGATATGGAGCCAAACTCAGAAGGTGAGATTTGTTTACCAGTAAGTAATGGTGATCAGATCATTACCATTGGATCAGGAGCTCAGGATCATCACTTCGATCGTTTTGAAACCTGGCGCGGACAAATTGATGAAGTTCGTATCTCAGCCACTGCTCGCTATACAGAAAATTTTGTTCCAGCTGACGAGCCTTTCGTTGTCGATGGCTATACAGTTGCGCTTTGGCACTTTGATGATGGAAGTGGATTAACAGCAACCGATGAAACCGGCTTTGGTTTTGATGGAATTCTGGGTGGTGCTGATGTTCCTGGTTATGAAAGTACCGAATTTGATGCTATACCCGAATGGGTGATTGTCCAGCGGGATCCCAAAATTATGATCAATGAGGTTTTGGCCGATCCAGCTGCTGATGTTACCAATGGTGATGCCAATGGAGACGGCACAGCAGATGCCTTGCAGGACGAGTTTGTGGAGCTGTTAAACCTCAGTTCAAATCCTGTGGATCTCACGGGTTGGACCCTTGGAAATACTGGCCAGCAGAACTTTAGTTTCCCCGATGGCTACATTCTCAACTCTTTTGAATTTGTGACGATCTTTGGTGGTGGCGATGTAAGTGGCTTTGCTGGTTATAACAGTGATCCTTTGCTTTCCAGTGTATTTACCGCTGGCGGTAGCCTTGGCGGTGGTCTGGCTGAAGCTGGAGATGCAGTTATTCTGTTGTCGCCCAATGGTCTGGATGATGCCTATCTGGCATGGGGCACTAGTGCTGGTACAGATCCTGTTGTGGGTGAAACAATCTGGGAGTTTGCTCAGAGTACTGCAGCAGATGGAGCCAATGATAATTCAATGACCCGTTCACCTGACGCAAATTTTGAGTCGGATGACCCTTTTGTTGAACATTTGACCGTGTCTACAAGTAACTATTCTCCCGGGATGACCCTGGAGGGTGCTGATCGGTTAGCTTTTACCCTGACCTTACTGACCACTCCTGCTGGCGCAGGTACAGTGGAACTTGATTCAGTCAGTGCCGCTCAGACCGAATTTGGTTACGGGGATTTTGTGACTCTGACTGCCATACCAGCTGAAGGTTTTATCTTCTCCGGCTGGGAAGGTGATGAAGAGGCTCAGATCAATCCGGTCTACATTGCCATGACAAAATCGAAGACGATCACGGCAACTTTTATGACAGCCTTTCAATTGCCACCGACCATTATTATCAACGAGATCAATGCTGATCCTTCCACAGATCCGATCTATGGTGATGCCAACCGGGACTGGATCCGTCATGCTGAGCAGGATGAATATATTGAGCTCCTGAATGTCAGCAGTGAAGCTATGGATATAGGTGGCTGGATGTTGGGAGATGATGAGCAATTCAGTTTTACATTTCCTGATGGCTATACCCTGGAATGTGGTGAGTTCGTAACTGTTTTTGGAGGTGGTGATCTCTCAGTTGGTCCTGCAGACGGCTGGAATGTGGATCCCATGCTAACCCATGCTTTTCTTTCAGATAGTTCTCACATGAATGATATTGGAAACGGTTTGCCGAACGCTGGCGAATGTGTGGTTCTGATCTCGCCGGATACTTCCTATGCCATGTATGTCAACTATGGCAGCCATTATGGTCGTGGAGCACCTACCAGTGCCAGTACCCGGGACATTTATTTCAACATGCGAGTAGAATCAGCTGCACATGGAGGCCATAATACCTCTATCACCAGATATCCAGATGGTAACATTGATGTTGTGGATGCTTTTGTTGAACATCTGACTATTTCAACCTTGGAAAATTCACCTGCTTCATCCAGTGAAGGTGTGGAGAATATCTGTGACCTGCTGGCGGTGGATCTGGGTGGTGTTCAGCCCAATAGCTTTAAGCTTGAAGACTGTTACCCCAACCCCTTCAATCCTTCTACAACTATCAGGTTTGATGTACCGACCCATACCTACGTATCTTTAACGATTTACAATATCAAAGGCCAGGTTGTGGCAGAACTCATGAACCAGAAATTCACCCCTGGTCATTATGAAGTGATGTGGAATGGTTTGACCGGCGCTGGCAGAATGGCACCATCAGGCATGTATCTCTATTCACTCAATTCCATCGCATTCTCTGAAACAAAGAAGATGATCCTGATGAAATAATGCAAATCTGATAAAAAATCAGGTTTAAAAATAAGTGTGGTGAATGATTGATGCTGAATCATTCACCACATTTTTTAAAAAAGTAAAGAGTCGAGGGTTTTAATGATAAGGAAAATGTCCCCAGTATTACTGTTAATTGTCCTAAGCAGTTTTGGTTTGCAGGCCCAGTTTCATGCCATTTTTCGATTTGATGCCTCTCTTCCAGCAGAATCACCGTACCATAATCAGGCAACCTGGAATGATCTTACTTTCAGTGACTATCTGGCACCTGCTGAAGTAATTGCCAGAGGACCGAATGGCTGGGGCTTAAGCTTCCCTCAAAGTGCTCATTTTTTAAATGATTCATCGTCACTGGTTTCTGATGATGAGGTCATCAGGAGCTTCTTTGGAAATCATGTAATAACAGGTGAAGTCTGGATCAAACCGGATTCCCTGGATGGAACGATTATTAGCTGGGGTGATAGTCTAAGTGGTCATTTCATTACCGCTTT
The DNA here is from genome assembly GCA_029939675.1 of Fidelibacterota bacterium. Lineage (GTDB taxonomy): Bacteria > Fidelibacterota > UBA8477 > UBA8477 > JABMPR01 > JABMPR01. The sequence goes on along the minus strand of JAOZSM010000267.1, from coordinate 646 downwards.
TCTTCAAGATGGTTTTCTTAATGTCCATCGTTATCTTTCGGACAGCCTCTTTACCATGGCAACAGAAGTTCCTATAGACACTACTGCCTGGAGCTACCTTTATTGGGTCAATCGGGTTATCGACGGCAATATTGAGTTTGAGCTTTTTATCGATGGTGTATCCGTCTTTCAGCAAAGTGAGTTTTTACCCGTCCCAGCTGCTTTCACCATCATTCGATCTCGGGTTAATGTTGGTCAATCCGACGATCCGCGTTCCTACGGCTCATCTTTTAAAGGGCAGATTCTGGGGGTCAGCCTGAACAGTTTTCTGCGTTCAGATGTTTATCTTCAAAGCAGTCCACCATATGATGGCAGCGAGTACTTTGGGATGCCCCTCTATCTTGAGCGGGGAAGCGATAAAGCTGTATCCATTAGCCAGACTGAAGTAGCCCGAACAGCTTTTGTACCTTACGTCAATGATTTCTACATTCCTCAGGGAATGGCTTCAACTTTTGAGGATAAGCAACATCCGGTGGGAAATGATATGGTCTATCTGGCCATGTACCACAAAGATATCAATGGCACCATTGGTGGGCGTAATTCCATTGTTGTAGAAATGGATCCCAACAATAGCTATCAGGTTCGCCGGACGTTTCAATTTACTGCA
>JAOZSM010000066.1 GCA_029939675.1 Fidelibacterota bacterium | reverse complement strand
ATGGGTGAATCCATTCATCAGAATTTCAAGATTAAACAAACAAAATTGTTGTCAGGAATTTCAGTTGGAGGTGGACCTGGGTATCATGGGGATAGTGAAAGTGGGAGCCACGGTCAGCGGAGATTTGTCAGGTTTAATCTGGTTTATGGGAACCCTCTGGCGCGGACGAAAGATTTTAAGCCGTTTGACAACTTTAGTTTTGTGACCATTTTAAACTTTAGTCGTCGGGACTATGTCGGCGAGATATATGCCAGTGGAATGCTCAGTAAACTATATACAAGACATTCAGATAGATCAAATCTGGTTGTAGCAATATTTCAAAATTATGATTTTATGAACCAGGATGATTATAAAGTGTCCAGTTCCAGTGTTGGTCCTGGTTTGATCCATATCTATTCCCTGACACCATCGATTAAGCTGGGAACTCATGTAAATGGTTCGTTTATTTTTATGGGCAGTGCTGGTGATATTAGTGATGATCTGGAAGTGAGAGACTATCATTTTGGTCAGGGATTCAGCGCCAAGTTTATGGGTAGACTTTTATTGGCAGACCGTGGCGAAGCCTATCTCCGTTTGAAACGGTACTATATTTATGCCATGGAAGATTCACATGTGGAAGGTTATGAAAATATTAATCTGTTAACCATGGGTGGACAAATAAAAGCTGGTAAAAAGTATGGTGTTGGACTTGAGTATCTGGTGGCTAGCCGAACTGTAAGCTATTTAGATGTAAGTCGCAGGGACACCCTGCAAAAGACGAGCTTGTATCGAATCTATCTATCATATTATCTGGAAGACAGTTTGTTCAATTAAATAGAAAGTAGTAAAATGAATAAAACTATAACATCAAGAATAATTGCATCCATCGCTATTGCGTGGGGAATAATAACCTTAAAAGCGGGAGGTACTACCTTATTTATCCCTGAAGCCAGAGCGGCTGCTGGAGATATTGTTTTATTCGTGCTCTGGATAAATTTTCTTTTAGGGTTTGCCTATATAACTGCTGGTATTGGCATCTTTTTGAAAAAACCTTGGGCCAAGACTCTATCCATAGCTATTGCAGGAATTACGATCGTTACCTATGCTGCCTTTGGAGTGAATATCGCTCTGGGTGGGATCTATAAAATTAAAACTGTAAAAGCCATGACTGTTCGCAGTTTAGGCTGGGTTGCCATCGCTTATCAAACTGTTAAGGCATCAAAAACAGATAGCTAATTCAACTGGTAAAAAATGTAGATGTGCATATATAGGCAAACACCTTATTAGTGTCATTTCGTGGAAATTCGTGTCTCAATAAAAACCTAAAAATAAAGTAATAAAATAGACCCATGAAGAAACTCGTTACAAGCATTGCACTCCTCCTGACATTTACGTCAATAGCCTTAGCTCAACAGGCTGATGATCTTATCGGGAAATATCGTCTCCCAAATCAGCTTGATGTTGAAATCTATAAAAATGGTGACCAATTCGATGGGAAAATCATTGGGCTTGGTAGTCTTGACGCAGAACATCAATTAGATATAAAAAATCCTGATGAAGCACTTAGAAATGAACCCCTAATAGGTAAAGTAATCATCAAAAACCTAAGATATGATAAATCTGAAAAGCAGTGGCTTGATGGTAGCATGTATGGACCCGAAAAAGGATTGATCTTTAACCTCGAGGTAACTGAAATCAGGAAAAATGAAATTGAGGTAGTTGGGTCAAAGTTCTTCTTCTGGAAGACCCTGGTCTGGCAAAAACTATAAAGTGACCGAGACCAAGCTGGGATTCGAATCCCAGCCTGGTTATGATGAGCTATCGCAAATATACCATTTTTAGCGATTGATTTGACTCTCCAGCCTGTATACGATTGCAATTCATTACTCAACATCGCTTCTTGAGGACGATGATTCCGTGCCCATTACTTCTTTAACCTTTTGTACCAGGTCGGCAGATACATAAGGTTTTTGAATAAATCCGGCCAGACCCTTTCCCACAAAATGTTGGGTCGCATCCTGTTCATTGTAGCCGCTGGAAAGGATCACTTTTACACCAGGTTTTAGCTTGCGGATTTCCCGGAAAACTTCAGTGCCGTCTTTGTGGGGCATGGTCAGGTCAAGCAAGACACAGACCACTTCGTCTTGATGTTGCTTGAATAGCTCAATTGCCTGATGACCATCTTCCGCAGTCAGGACTTCAAACCCCAATTTCTTGATCATATATTTGCCAACCGTTCTGATAGATTCTTCATCATCTGCTATCAGAAAAGTGCCCTTCCACTTCAAGCTATCGCCATTATTAAGTTCATTTGCATGAGATGGATTGATACTGTTGTTAGTCTCGGATAGGGGAAAGAGCACCTTAAAAGTTGTACCCTGGCCCTCCTCAGAATAGATGTTTACAATGCCATTGTGTCCTCTAACTATTCCAAGCACAGCAGATAAGCCTAAACCGCGTCCTGTAAATTTGGTTGTAAAGAATGGCTCAAAAATTCTGGATATGGTTTCTTTTGACATGCCAGTTCCTGTGTCAGAAATTTCCAGAAACAGATACATCCCTTCGGCGGGTCCTTCTTCATGCGCAATGTGGGATTTGAACCCAGTGCTATTTATGTATTCCCTATCGCAGTATAGGGATCCGGTTGTCACGGCAATAACCCCGCTTTTCTTGTTGATAGCATCAGAAGCATTGATCACTAGATTCATGATGATCTGTCGAATTTGGGAGGGATCACCCTCCATGAACACGGGTTGCTTTGATAAATTGAATTTGAGAACAGCATTTTTTGATACAGAGATATTCAACATTTGAATGGTGTTTTCAATCAAATCATTCAGGTCAATCGGTTCAAGTGAAAATTTGCCTTTCCCGGAATAGGCCAACATCTGTTTGACCAATCCAGCTGCATTTTTTGCAGAATCATTGATCCCCTGGATAAATTCACGGGAGGGGGCATAAGCATCCAGCTCTGAAAGTGCCAGATCGGCATAGCCCAGAATACCCATGAGGATATTATTGAAGTCATGTGCAATTCCACCGGCAAGAACACCCAAACTCTCTAGCTTTTGGGTGTGGAGGATTTGCTTCTCAAATTCAAGTTTTTCCTGTTCGATCAGTTTACGCTCGGTGATATCTTCAAAACTTTCAATACCACCAACTACCTCTCCGTTTTCATTTTTTAGCTCAGCAAGATTCTTTAAAATGTGTCTGTGCTTACCATCTTTTCGTTTGATGGTGCATTCTTTTCCTACAATTGGTTTATCCGTTTCACTTTCATAAAGTCCGCATTCTTCATCGCAGGGTGCTTCACAAAAAACAAGACATGATTTTCCAATAATCTCATCGCTGCTATACCCGGTCAGCTCTGCCCCTTTATCATTCCAACTGGTTACAATTTTATGCCTATCAACAGTAAAAATGGCACTGGGAACCGTCTTGTAGAGTAGTTCGGCATGTTCCTTGGCTATCTTGATAGCCTGTTCAGCTTGCCTGCTCTTTTCCATTTCCAGTCCGAGTTCTTCAACTTTTGTGCTGAGACGTTGAATGTTTTTATTGTAATTCTCGGTCAGTTGCGATTGAATCTTTTCACTTTGCGATAGCTCTATCTTCAATTGTTCATGCTCATCCCATGCGGATTGTCCCTGGGAGATGACATCAAGATAACCAATTGTTATGTCTGCCAGATTAAGAATCAGGGACTCAGGTACACCCAGATGCCATAGGGCCGTGCCCAGTCGTGTGAAAAACATTTGCTCGGACCGGGTGATAATGACACCCCGCACCCTTTCAGTATAGTGCTCCAGAAGTGAGGTGGCCTTTTCAATGGTATCTGTGTAGATCGCCACATAATCACCCAAAAGATCATGCTTAGTGGGAATAATGTTTTCAAACCCTTTTGGCGAATTTGAAATAAGGCTGAAAAATTTATGCTTCATTAGTTTTCATTCCCAGGGTCAAAACAATTGAAGTCATATTGTGAAAGATTGTTTCTGTATAGCCATCAGGACTCTTAAGCGGCCCAATTTCACCAAATGAAGGATAACCCACAAGAGCCTCCAATCCCGGACAGCCTTTCAGTATTTCCCGGGGTTCATATTTCAGACCGTCCTTGAGTACTGACTTTCGACCGGCACAACTGACAATCAGGGCGGCTTGTGGTGTGAAGGGTAGACTGTTCATATCACTGGCAATATTTTTGATGTCAGAGATAATCATCTCAGGTGGTGTAAGACAGATTTGGACTGTGCTGTCATTCTCGATACTGCCAAACAGTTCGGCACTTCCACCATCATCAATATCCGGCACTTTGATGCAACGGATAGTCCTTTTTCCTATTTTGCTTTCCAGGTCAAATGTTACCATGCCTTTGTCAATATCAGCGAAGGGTTTACCAAGTTGTTTTTCCACAAATTCCATTGCTGGTAAGTTATCAATGGTTTTGACCAGCTTGTCATCAGAATTTGTTACGATACCGGACTTGCCAAGGGGGTGTTGATGGTTTGCGAAGCGAATATCAAAAGCGAGGGGTCCTTCAATCGCCAGCATCACAATATGATCTGTAATGACCTGTCTATTCGCATATAGGAAGCACTCATGTTGTTGAAACTCATCTGCTGCAAATCCACCAACAACTGGAACTATTGTCATTTCCTGGATAGTGGAGATGATTTTAGTGGCATCAGCATGGAAATCTGAAGCTATGAAAAAGAGTGCAGGATCAATAGAACAGGCCTCTTTCAGGTTTGTCAGACATCGTTTTGTGGCTCCACTGGGGTCACTTGCTGCCTCAGGTTCTAGAGTGAGATGCCACTTAAGTGTGTTCTCTGAGTTAATTGCCAGTGCTGCAACCCCAGCATTGCCAACCTTATCCTTCTCGAAGAAGCCGTCTCCAGTATTTCCGATCACGATAACATCTGAATCCAGCTCATCATAGATAGCCTCAAGCATTTCAGGCGAACCTTGATAGTGAATAGTCGGGAATAGGAAGATCACTTCAGGGTTTATCTCTGCAAGTTGCTTCCCAATCTCCAAGCCGGCACGATATGGATCCATGATTAATGTAGAACATGATTTTGTTTTCATTGATTCACCCCTGAAGAAATTGAAATACGCGTTGACATTGAGATAAAAATCTCTCTGCAAGATATTTTGTAACCAGAAAAGTGTCAATAGCGTTTGTCCGTAGTAGGGTCACCTTTGTATTCCACTGTACTCCATCGAGCACACAAAGATATCATATATTTCGAACTCTTTGGCAATACTGAGAGACGCTAACCGAAAGAGATAGGAATGTCAGATTTATGTAGAGATTACGCATACTATCGCTTTTGTCAATGTCAGGAAATCTAATCTTGAGTTGCACCTTGACCAGGACCTCATAGATTGTTATCATGAAATCTGTAAACACACAAAGAACTGGTGGTAAGTCTGGTATGAATCTATTTCCCGAAATGGGTAAGCTGAGCTTGAAAAATGTGATCTCGGTATGGTGGGTTCTGGTATCAATTCTGATACTATTTAAGGGAGCCGAAGCTCAGGATGATTTTAGAGTCTATCCCTACCTCCAAAATCCTAGCCCAACAGCCATGACCATCATGTGGTTCTCTGAAACAGGGACTGCCGGGGAGCTTGTTCTTCGTAAAGAATATTCGATATTCAGTAAGACGACGACTTCAATACCTGTTCCTGCTGAAGCATTACGATATTCGACCTGGGAAGACACGACCTTTTTTGCAGGAAAGGCACCTTCAATCCCATTCAAGCATAGAGTAAGGCTTGAAAATTTAAAACCTGAGACTAACTACACTTATACAGTGAGACAAGGGACTAGCAGCTTTCAGGCCTCTTTTAAGACAGCACCAGATGAGAATACACCAGTTCGCTTCATTGTTTACGCAGATAGTGAAACTGAACCAGAATCAACCGGGAAGCACGCAGTCTGGGAAGATCCTCAAGGAAAATCATCTCGCAAGTATCTGATTGATCAGACCCAGGGATATCATAATAATCTGGAAGTGATCAGGTCACGTGAACCTGATTTGGTTATCATTGCTGGAGACCTGGTTCAACATGGTGGCGAACAACGCGATTGGGATGAGTTTTGGCGCCATAATACAAATCGAAGTGGCGAATTGAGTGTGGGTGGGAATATTCCAGTTTTGGCCGCTATGGGAAATCATGAATATTATGAAGGAAACCAGCTGGACCGTTACAATCAACCCGGGTCAGAGCGAGCGGCGGGTAAATACTTAAATTACTTTGAATATCCTGGTAACGGGGCTCCCAACACGCACCAAAATGGTCGCTATTATAGTCTAAAGTACGGACCAGCTGCGCTGATTGTGGTTGATCTCTGTAATAATAGCTTGAGTAAATCAAGTGATGACACGAATTTCTTTTTATTGGGTGAGCATGATGAGGGGGGTGGTAATGCACCGGATTTCGGATCGCATTCACGTCAGTATCAGTGGCTTGAACAGCAGCTTGTTGAGGCCCAAAAAAGCAGTCTGTTTACTTTTGTCGTGTTTCATCATGCGCCCTATTCAAGCGGACCTCACGGAGCACCACCTGGTGCCGGTAAGGAGTTTGACAAGCAATCCGGGAATGCCACCAGGATACTGACCCCACTATTCCTACACTACGGTGTAGATGCTGTTTTCAATGGACACGATGAGATGTGGGAACGATCTGAATTATCTGGTGTTGAAATTGATCAAAATGGGAATGAGAAGGATCATTCAATCCAGTTTTATGATGTTGGAATTGCTGGCGATGGTTTAAGGGCGCCAATTCAGGGGCTAGTAAATCCTTATCAACAATTTCTGGTTCATAATGATGTTCCGGAAGTTTGGGAAGATGGTGTCTTGATCGATGGTGGTAAGCATTATGGACATTTGGAAGTAGATATTAATCAGGTGGATGATGATACCTGGCAGGCTGTTTTAAAGCCGATTTATGTGTTTCCCCTGATGGGGGAAGATGGCAGAACTTACTCGGGATATTCTCGACGGATGTATGATGATCAAGTCACGCTGATCCGCTCAATTGATTAGTCTGAGGTTTTTGCAGGACAGACGGGAAGGATATTTCCTGAGAGCCCTGCGCTTCGAGTTCCCTCAGCGAGACACTTTGCTTTGGATAATGTTCTTGAGGAAATAAAATTCCCCAATAATGTGAGCTCCTTCCGACTTCACGTACACTGAAAAAGACGTGCAGGTTATCAATTAAAAATTCACCACAGTCTGAATCACAAATTGTTGACTATCCTGGTTACCATTAACAATATCTTCCAGATACTCGGCGCGGATCTCAAATCCTTCTGTTATGGTATATGCCGCTCCCAGGGTCACCCTGTTAGCCTCTTCAGTGTTATTGACGGTTGACCAGTCGTCATAGCGTCCGATTAAGGCCAGAGGAATATCAAGGATGTCAGAGAGGTTCAGATCTGTCTGCAGGTAGAACCCATGCTGAGCAGCACTGGAATCAATGGAAGAGAAGTCACCCTCCAACAGGTCTTCAGTATAATGCAGTTCCATCCTGGTTGCCAGGGGGCCAGTGACCGTTTGAATATCAAGACCAAGGCTTTGGGGCTGTGAACCCAGCTCATTGGCTTCAGTCTGAGAAAAACAGGAAGCGCCTACTTCCAGAATCTCAAATGGAGCATATGCGGCACGGCCACCTATGGCGAAACCGTCGGTGGCTCCGTTAACCATAAAGGCTGTAATGTTAGCTTGCCCCATGTCGGCATGCAGGTTAACACCAATATCATTCCAGCCATTGATGCTCTTTTCATTTAAGAGGGGAGCGCTTACCAGGCGGCGATCCGGTGAGGCGATGTGCTGCCAATCGATTCCAAAGGGTACATCAAACTGGCCAATGGAAAGTCCGATGTGTTGAAAATAATTACCGCGGGCAGAGTGAAAGCCATCTTCACCACTGAGCACTAATTCAACAAAGCCGGCCCCCGCTTCGAAGGTTCCTGTCTCTGGATTAAGAGCGATAGCGCCCTCAAAATTGATCCCGGGTCTGATGTTTGCGGAGACATCTAATTCAAATTGACCATACTGTATTGCAGGTGTTGATCCATTTTCCAGAGGGACCACCAGAAGAATATCGGCGAAACCGGAAAGTTGTGGTTGGGCAATAAGAGTTGTCTGTAGAAATATAATGGTAAGCAGGCTAATGGTTTTTGAGTGGGCTTTCATGTAAACTTCTCCTCGGTTAGTTGATGCCTGCTCACATAAGTTCAAAGGCTATGCCATTCATATAATTATTGAATATTTCATAGGTAACGTCCTGAGTATTAGTGCACTATTAGCAATACATGATAAAAAGCACAGAAGTAAATGAGTGAATTCTGCGACAAACATGACCAAATAATCGACGAAATTGTCGAAGTACTAAACTCGGTGTTATCGACATAATATGCTATTCGCTAATGCTTTTAGCAATACGATATGAATTCTGAAGGGACAGTATTTTAGCTTGAATCAACTCGTTGATAAACGACTAGATGTGTCATATGCAAATAATTGCTAATAGTAATAAGAAAATGCTTGCAAGGGCATGTTAGTAGGTATAAACTAACCGCACAAAAAGATGAATAAACTCGATACCAAGACCAGACAAAAACAAATCCTTGATGCATCATTGAACCTGATCAAGGAAGGTGGAATCCAAAACCTTACAATGAAACGCATTTCCCAAAAGGTCGGTATCTCGGAACAGGCCATATATCGGCACTACAGCAATAAACAGGATATTCTTAGTACGATTATTAGTCACTTTAATAACCACTTCGAAGCAGTGTTTGAGTCAGTCAAGAAGATCGAAGTTGTTGAAGAGCGGATTCAGGCCTTTATGGATGGCCACTTGAGCTATTTTCAAGCCAATCCGGCTACAGCTGCTGTTATTTTTTCGGAAGAAATATTCCAATTCGACTCAACTCTGGCTCAAAAAGTTAATCGTTTGGTCGAACGTCGGATAAAAGTGATTACAAATTTTGTCAAAACAGCCCAGACTGAAGGAAAGTTTAGACCAGACCTGAATGCCGATGATATTGCCTACATATTTCTGGGTAGTCTCCGCTTTTTAGTAACCACCTGGCGCTTGGGTGGTTTTGAATATGATATTACAGTCAAGGGCAAGTCGATGAAAACCACTTTGCTTCAGTTGATTAAATAGAACGGATATTTTTTTAACTCAATCATGTTAGTTTATGCCAACATACATTACGCAAAAGCAATTACAGCTGGTGTTTCACTATGATCGGTGAAAAACGCAATCAAAACGAGAGAAGCAGATTCGGTAACTACTGGAGTCTGATTAAAAGTCTGCAAACAGGTCTCCTGCTTTTTACTGGCATAGCCGGTTATACCAGCGCTCAATGTCCTGTTGGGGAATCTTCTCAAATTTTAGGGCTAAGTATCAGCCTTTTCCTGGCCATAGCTGGCAGTACTGTTCTAAACATGGTTTGGGACCGCGATATTGACTCAAGAATGAAGCGAACTGCCCATCGGCCCCTGGTGAATGGGACATTGCAGGTTAACCACGCTTTAATTTTTGGCATTTTGATTTCAGTTGTTGGATTAGGAGTGGCCTATTGGCTTGACCCGCTTTACGCTCTCATTGTTGGCGGTGGATTATTTATTGATGTGGGGATCTATACGATGTGGCTCAAGCGGAAAACTGCCTGGTCCATCGTGTGGGGTGGCATTTCCGGGGGAATGCCCATTCTTGCTGGACGGGTTTTGGCTGTGGGTCATATCGACGGTATTGGGGTACTCTTCCTGCTCTCCGTTTTGCTGTGGATTCCGACCCACATCCTCACTTTTAATATTCGAAATTTTGATGACTATCGTAGAGCTGGTATCCCTACCTTTGCAGATCGTTATGGCTTTATGAATACCCGTTGGATTATTGCCGCATCCAGTGTGGGAGCATCCTTGGCTATTGGTCTGGGACTATACTCCCTGGGGCTATCATGGGGCTATCTTAAGGTTCTGGCTGTTTTGTCAACAGGCCTGCTTGGTTTAGCCGCATTCATCGTTTTACGCCCTTCAGAAAAACACGACTTTTATTTATTCAAATACGCTTCATTATACATGATGGGAGCTATGTCAATTATTTCATTTAGCTCTTTTTAATGATGAAGATTTTTATAACAAACATACACCAAACACATTGAGGAGGTAAGGTATGTTTAACAAAACGAGCAAAAACCAGAATATGATTATGGCGATTACGGCTGTAGTAGCTGGTTTGTTCATGATGTATGTCGCACCTGAACAAGGGATGCGGACACTCAAGCTTGCGCTAGATGGCGTAATTAGCAGAATTCTTTATGTAGATCCAGATTTCTATCCGGCAGTACCAATTTTAGGGGCAACCTATGGTGCCTGGATGGTCATTCTGTATTTGGCAGGTGCTTTCGCACTGGTCATTGCTCAGAAAGTCTATGCTGGTGAAGAATGGGCCAGAGCAACTCTACTTGGACTAACAGCTATTCCTGCTGTAGCCGGTATGACTATGCTGATTCCCTGGATGGTATTGATCGTATCAGATTATGCTGCGATGTATGCAGCCGGAACACATCCTGTTGCCGGTATTGCACCACCCCCAACTGATGTATCAGTTATGCCACCGGTCTTGATGACCATGGTTCTTGGTCTTGTTTTCTATTACATATTCCTTTTGGCAGATGAAGATTCCATAAAAAATAAGCTTTTGAAACTTGTTCCTTATACCGCTCTTGGCGTTGTTGCCGGTATGGTTTTCATGAATGGCCAGCACGGTGTTCGTTACTTCATTTTTATTCCAGAACTATTAAAAACTGGAGCTGATGGTGTCATGGGAACGGGTTCTCCTCTGGGTGGTTCACTCAATGTATTGGGTAACTTTTTTACCAACCTGGATCATTATGATGCTATCGACCTGGTAAGGGTTTCTCAGGCACAGATTGATGCTGGACAGCTAGTTGCGACTAAAGAAGCTGTTTACAATCCAAATACACTCCTGCTTCTCTTGGGTGGATATATGAATTATACAGCATCCTACCTGATGGTAATCGCTATTCCTTTCCTCGCCATGAAGAAGAAAATTGGTTACTACATCGTTTCAGGTACCGCCTTGGCAACTGCTCTGATCGGTTTTAACGGATATGTTGTCCGCGATTCCTTTGAGTGGGCTGTTGGTGGAGTTATGTCACTACTTCTACTTGTGATTTTCAACCTGCCAATCTTCAAACCTTTCTATTTGAAAGAAGAAGACTTCTAAGCACGACTGTTTAAAGCTTGCAAAGAGTCTCTGTTTTATACAGGGACTCTTTTGCGTAAATTACAGGCAATATTTAGCGTAGATTTTTAAAAGATTTGCAACACCGGCTTATTTATTGCTAATGTGAAATATGTGAAGTTGAAACTAACAAAAAGGAAACATAAATGAAAAAATTTAATGAGTTATATCATTATTTCTTTCAGTCAACCAAAGGCCTGATCCTGCTGGCAATGTCGGCAATTGCTGTCATTTCTGCCGTGTGGGGAACCCTATCAGGTCCCATGGTTGAGTGGGGAGTAAGGGATGTAGTTGTCGGTCTGACCGGTATGGATTTGACCTCCGTTGAACGATCCGGTCGAATTGTCATGCTGTACCATGTGATTGCCATGATAGTGGTAGCCATTGAAGTGTATATGATGACCTCAATCATCCCCATGCGGAAGCATCAACAATCAACTATTAATGCCACCGTCACTGTTGGTTGGATAACGGCCATGGTCTTTGGTCTAACCTTTGGCTATTTTGGTCATAACTATTTCTACCATGGACTTTTTCTGGTAGGTCAGTCACTGATCTTCTTTTCAGGACTCCTTTTGGCTGCAGCTATCTATCCCTGGAAACGGGAATATCTAGTTACGAATAATGACTATGCTCACACCAAAAGTGGTTATGATTTAGAACGTATTGCATTATTTGTCATGACCGTTGCCATGCTTATCTCAGCCGGTTTCGGTGCTGTGACAGGTTCCTTCTGGTCAAATGGTCATGAAACCTTTTTGGCTGAAGATCTGATTCGCGAACCTGGTAAAACGGCCCTCCAAAAATCAATTATTGGTCACCTGCACATCATGTTAACCCTGATTGCAGTTTCGATTACTTTGATTGTGGGTCGCTGGATGGATTGGAAAGGCAAACTGCATAAAGTTGGTATGCCCATGATGATCATTGGTATCGCTGTTATCTCCGCTGGTGTTTGGTCTGTAGTTTGGACTCACATGGCTCACACGTTCATTTATGTGGGGTCAGTCTTTGTGATGTTTTCAGCCCTCCTGTTGGTTATCCATTCCTGGGGTAAGCTCATCAAGGATCGCACGGCCGAATTGGGTTTAGAGAATCCGACTTTTCTGCAAAAATTTACAGCTCTCTTTCACGATCCCATCAAATTTGGTCCTTTCTGGCAGATGGTATTCATGAACTTTACAGTGAGTGGTGTTGGTATTTTTATGGCCATCAAACTGGAGCAGATTTTCCGGGTTTGGCCTGCTCGCGAAGAGCGTGTTACGCTTACGGGACACTGGCATATCTTATCCGCACTCGTTGCCACCATCATTATCATGTACTATATTGATATCTCAGGTGTCAAAGGAAAAACCAGAAAATGGCTGGGTTGGATTTTGATCATTGGTTCCGATATTGCCTTTGCAGGTGCTACCATTTTTTCCATGAAACGTCTTTTTGTTACCGAGTATTATGAGCAGCCTCTTGTTAACATGACTATGTTGTCAATTGACTTTGGTTTAGGTGCGATTCTTGTTCTTGTCGCTGGACTTTTGGGCTGGAGACTGATAGATCTGTTTAAGAAGGATGATGCGCTTTGGGAGAAAGAAGTTAAAGACCCAGAGTTGGATATCATTCCTACAGCCGAAATGACCCAGGAGGGTCGGGACAAGATTAGAGCCCAAATGGAAAGAGAGGGATTATAATGAAACTCATTAAAGTGTTAATCCCATTCATGATTCTGGTCTCATTTGTTTTGGCTAATGATAAGATTGAATATGTGGATACTGGTGTAGATCCAGATGCCTGGATAACTATTCCAGCAGGTGATTTCTTCTATGGTCAACATAATCACATAAAGACTACTGTTGAATACGAGATCATGGCTACCCATGTAACCAACAAACAGTATGCTGCATTCTTGAACGCTGCTCTTGAGCAAAAAGCAGTTTATGTTAAGAATGATACGGTCTGGGGCTTTCACCCAGGCGATCCCTTTGACCACTATCTACATGAGTTTGAAATTCCAGCAGGTGATTACCCCTTGGTTCCAATCAATGTTCCTGGTTTGCGCCTGAATTACTCAAATGGTGAATTTACTGCCAAAAAGGGTTATGCTAATCATCCCATGGTGGAGGTGAGCTGGTTTGGAGCTAATGCCTATGCTCAATTCTATGGGTATCGGTTACCACTGGAAATAGAGTGGGAAAAAGCAGCTCGTGGAACAGGTACAAGACCGTTCCCCTGGGGTGATCACATCGAAAAAAACCGGGCAAATTTTATCAGTAGTCACAATCTATTTGAAAAGATGTTTGGTGATGTTGTAAAGACTACACCGGTTGGCTTTTATAATGGCGAATCCCACAATGGATATCAGACCCTTGATAATCGTAGCCCCTATGGTCTTTATGACATGGCTGGCAACGTAAAACAGTGGGTTGGTGATGATCATAAATATGTTCATTATCGCTATATGCGTGGTGGAAACTACAATAGCTATGAATTGTATCTGCGGGTTTGGGTTAGAGATAGCGCCGGTCCGGAACATACAAGCATGATGTTGGGCTTTCGTTGTGCCCGGAATCCTGTAGTGGAAGTAGAAGCTGCCCCTGCTGATTCTGTAGTTACTGAGTAAGCAATACTTGAAGGATCGCAAAATGGCCAAGCATCACTTTATTGGGTGAATGGTTAACGCTAAAATTATGCGATCATCAATTAATTAGTCTGCATAGATTTTGAATAAAGGTCTATGCAGACTTTTTTCTTTCAGGTCGGGATGTATATTGAATTGAAAATTAACAATCAATTGAATAAAGAGATATGACTAACATCTTTACCAAATTTAGGCATTATTGGCCCCTTATAAAAAGCCTTCAAACAGGGTTATTGGTACTCACAGGAATAACTGGCTATGTCTCCGCCAGGTGTCCTGTATACAATCTTACCACTATTTTTAGCGTGCTTGGCAGTCTGTTTTTGGCTGTTAGTGGTTCGACCATCTTGAACATGGTCTGGGATCGGGACATTGATGCTAAAATGAACCGAACCAAGCACCGACCTTTACCAACAGGGCTGATCCAAGCTCAAGAAGCCTGGATTGTTGGCTTGGGTATTTCACTGCTAGGCTTGGTGTGGGCCGCTTATTTGGATCTATTGTATGCACTCATAATTTTTGGTGGTTTATTTTTTGACGTAGTGGTTTATACCATCTGGTTAAAGCGTAAAACTGCCTGGTCAATTGTTTGGGGCGG
>JAOZSM010000266.1 GCA_029939675.1 Fidelibacterota bacterium | reverse complement strand
CAGGTCTAAACTCATAAATATCAATACTCTGCGTCTCTGCGATCTCTACGAGAGAGACTTTTTGCGGGATCGACAAGCTTCAGCAAGCGAATATTCTTTAACTCCAGGAATCATATTTCCCTTCAAAGGATTAATCTTGTAAGGTCGATCCCATGAAACCCCTAGCTACGGATTTGAATCAGACGTCGGAGCAAGATATCTTCAACATTCCTGCGTGAATCTAATACTGACAGAACTAACACCTCATTTTCCTCAACTTTGTAAATTATGCGCCATGGCGAAACAACGATTTCATGATAATCCGAAATCCCCTGATCAAATAATTCTGATACAATCCTACCTCGCTCGGGAAAATTATATAAACTATTTGCCCTACTTTTTATTTTGTCCAAGATTTTTATTGCGGTAACTGGGTTATCATCAGCAATATATTCTACTATTCCAATCAGGTCTTTTTCAGCCACATCCGCCCAGAGTACATTATAATTATTTTTCATCTATTCTTTAGTCGATTTTCTAATTCCATGAATACGTCCTCTTGAGATTTAACTCGGCCTGCACGAGCAGCCTCTTCCCCTTGAGAAATCAATTTGAGTAACCCAATGGCATTTCTCATGCTTTGGTAGCTGCTTGCATCCTGCAAAACTGCTTTTGGCTCACCATTTTGAGTTATCACAACAGGACGTTGCGTATCGTTCACCTGTTTTAGTAAATCTGCTGTGCGGGATTTCAAATATGAAATCGGTCTGATATCTGTTTCTAATGACATAATTTCCTCCAGTCCATATAAGGTACCATATTTAGACCTACTGACAAGCATGTTCTTCTTGTCGTGCTACATAGGCCAATTTTGCCATCAGATTATTTTTTTTCAGAAAACCAGTAATAGCTGGAATATATAAGGTTAGGTGTTCAATTTGTGCCAAAATTGTGTCAACGGGTCAAAAATGAGTCGGAAATGCGTGTCCATTAATGGAACAAATTGGAAGATAATGGGACTAACTGAAAGTTCTGAAATATTTGAAATAGCATTATTTATTTGTTATTATAGTACTTATAGATATTTATTCCCATATCGTTCCATGAAAACATAGTTATTTGCACGAGATCATAAATCTCAGATAAATATTTTTCCCTTCGCACCCTTTCCTCCTTCAGACAATTAAGTTATTTCACCTTAATCTTTTTGCCCGAATTGGGAATTGCGATACCGTTTGACAATTGTACATTTTTAACTTACTGTTCATCGATGAATCCTAAAAATGCCAATGTAAATGATCAAATACGATCAATTCGCCAAGAATTGGTAGAGTTGACTATAAAGCAAAATCAACTCGAAAAAGAATTGCAACATTTAGAAAAGAATTATGAAGTGTCCACTAGTAATGCAGATAATGCTTTAATCACTGTCACTAACGATTCACATCATGATCTGAAGATCGAACTTTTCATGAACTTGTTCAAAGGTAGATCTGATGTATTTGCTAAACGATTTGAGAGTTTAAAAACTGGAAAGTCAGGATATCAACCCGCCTGTGAGAATGAATGGGTTGCCCAAATCTGTAAAAAGCCTAAAATAAAGTGTGCAGATTGCATGCATCGTGAATTTATTCCCATTTCTAATATAGTGATTAGAGATCATCTCCTGGGATATTCACTTGAGGATACAAGGCGACGCAATTTTACAGTAGGTATCTATCCGTTACTACCCGATGAAACCTGTCATTTCCTGGCTGTAGATTTTGACGGCCAAGAATGGCAGACGGATATTTTTGCCTATTTAAGCACCTGTCGGAAATATTCTATTCCCGCTGTGATGGAACGATCTCGTTCTGGAGACGGAGGGCACATTTGGATATTCTTCTCTGAACCCATCTCAGCAAAAACTGCCAGAATTATGGCATCATTTATTCTAACAGAAACGATGAAACGCCATCCAGAAATTGGATTTGAATCCTATGATAGATTTTTTCCAAATCAGGATATAATGCCCAAAGGCGGGTTCGGGAACCTTATCGCTTTGCCGCTACAAGGGCATCCACGACAAAACAACAATAGCGTTTTCATAAATGATAACTTTCTCCCCTATCCTGATCAATGGGCCTTTTTATCCACAATCAAAAAGATGTCTTGCTCTGATGTTGAAACATTAGCAAACGATGCAACCAAAAGTGGAAATATCCTTGGTGTCCGATTTGTTAACCTGGATGAGGATGAAGAACCCTGGACTGCCCCTCCTTCCCGACAAAAAAAGCTAGACCCTATTCAGGGAGAACTTCCCTCAAAGCTCACTTTAGTGTTAGGGAATCAGATCTATATAGAGAAGACCGGCCTGCCTCCAGCTCTGATTAATAGGTTAATTCGTATAGCTGCATTTCAAAACCCTGAATTTTATAAAGCTCAGGCAATGCGATTATCAACCTGGAATAAGCCCAGGATTATTTCATGTCATGAAGACTTTTCGAAACACATTGGGCTTCCAAGAGGCTGCTTGGAGGAAGTTACTGAGCTTCTGGATTCACTTTCAATAAGCTCAGAAATCGTTGATGAACGTGAACAAGGTCAGGAGTTATCCCTTAAATTTCAGGGAAAACTTTACACCGAGCAGAAAAAATCCATCAAATCATTGCTACCATATGATACTGGTATTTTATCCGCAGCAACAGCCTTTGGTAAAACGGTAATAGGGATTGCCCTTCTTGCTAACCGGAATGTAAATACACTTATTCTGGTTCATAGAAAACCTCTCATGGACCAGTGGATTGCAGCCTTGCAAAAATTCCTGGATATCGACAATGAGAGCATTGGAACCATCGGCGGTGGGAAATGGAAACCTACTGGCATCATCGATGTTGCCATGATACAAAGCCTTAGTCGAAAAGGCGAGGTTAAGGATATTGTAGGAAAATATGGGCACCTAATTGTCGATGAGTGTCACCATATTTCAGCTCGTAGTTTTGAAATTGTTGCCCGTCAGTGTAAGGCGAGATATGTGTTAGGTCTCACCGCCACCGCTGTGCGGAAGGATGGTCATCACCCAATAATTTTTATGAATATCGGACCAGTCCGCTTCAAGGTTGGGCATCGAAAACAAGCTGCCAAAAGACCATTTTCGCACAAGGTGATTTTCAGGAATACAAATCTCTTACTGCCGTCGGAACTTTCAGGAAAAGATGATTTACCAATTCACGAAATCTATGCTTTGCTCGTTAAAAATGATCAAAGAAACGAAATGATTGCTGACGACATCATCCAAGCGACTCAAGCGGGTAGAACCCCTCTAGTTCTCACTGAACGTAGAGAACATCTTGAAGATCTGAATCTATTACTTTCAGCGCGTATTGATAATGTTGTCATTCTACATGGTGGAATGGGAAAGCAACATAAGCAATCTTTGATGGACAGAATCAATACTGACAGTGACCAGCAAGTGATATTGGCAACGGGTCGATACATAGGAGAGGGGTTTGATTTGGCAAAACTGGACACACTGTTTTTAACTATGCCCGTATCCTGGAAAGGTGTATTGACCCAATATGCTGGTCGTTTGCATCGTCTTCACACTGATAAAAAAGAAGTCATTATCTACGACTATGTTGATGCCAACATTCCAATGCTAGCAAGAATGCACAAACGTCGTTTATCTGGATATCATTCAATTGGTTACACTACTCAACACAAAGAAGAGAAGCCATTAGACAATTGATGGCTCATCGTGTTCTATATCACCAACCATCCTAATTGTAATTTTTCTATCAACCCTTTTTCTGTTTTCTGCCAACCCATTTTTAACATTCTCCCAACTGTCGGTTGCCGTAACACTCTCAGCCTTAATAGGACGTTTCAGGGTAATTATGAAATCTTGCCCCGAAACCGTTACTTCAGGTTCCGGTAACTTGTAATCAGCCATCCAATCATTGATATTCTGGATCCCAGTACCCCATTTC
>JAOZSM010000065.1:7356-14701 GCA_029939675.1 Fidelibacterota bacterium | reverse complement strand
AAATATGTCTAAGTTCATAAATATCAACACTCTGCGTCTCTGCGCGCTCTGCGAGTTGGAAATCCCGCCGACAGGGGAACACGAAGTGTCGGGAAGGGACTTTTTGCGGGACCATCAAATATGAGATACTTACTATACACACTTATTCTGGCATTTACGGTGACAGCCCAACCCAGGGCTGATATTGTTTATCGTTTTCAGGGCCAGATGGAACGCCCTACTGATGTGGCTGTACTCAATGATGGACGTATTTGTGTAGCGGATGGTGTTAATGGACGGGTCCTGGTATTTCAGCAAAACGGGGAATATGAGGAACTCCGATTTCCTGAACTGAAACGTCCCCTGGGCTTGGCTGCAGATCTGAATGGGGGATTGCTGATAACTGATACAGAAGCTGATGCAATCTTGATTTTGGACCAATACTTTACACTAAAAATTCGTTTACCACTGAATGAAGCTGTAGATGCCACTGATGTTCTGGTGGTTGATGAAAACCTGCTCTGGGTGGTTGATAACGATAATCACCAGGTCATGGTTATTGATCGTCAAGGACATTTTCAAAGTACAATTGGACGTAAGGGGAGTGCTGGACCTACTTTTAATTATCCAGCAACCATAAGTTATGGTAGAGAGAATCGAATTTTTATTTGTGATGTTTTAAATGGCAGGATTCAACTTTTTGAACATGATGGTAGTTATCGCGGACAAATTGCTGACTGGGGCATTACGCCAGGGAGTTTATTTCGACCCAAAGGAATTGCGGCCCAACCAGATGGTCCGTTTGTCGTGTCCGATAGTTTTACAGGTGTAATTCACTACTTTAAAAGTCAGAGTAGTACGGGCTCGGTGCTAACAAGCAGTAGTTTGGAGCCTTTACGACTCAATAATCCCCTTGGTTTAGCCTGGGGAACTGATGGCGTATTATGGGTTGTGGAAAGTGGGTCAGGCGACCTTCTGGGGATAAAAATACGATGATGAAAAGATATCTGATTCTCATACTCCTCGCCGGTTTATTTCCCACAGCTATCTGGCCCCAGCTCGCACGTACCAGGAATGATGAGAAAGAATGTGTGATCTGTCATGCCCAATGGCATCCCAAACAAAATGCACCTGATCAACTACTCCCAGAGATTAATGTCAGCACTATTATTGACGGTAAACCGGGTGTTGTTAGTGACAGAGAAATGTGTATTTCCTGTCATGATGGTTATGTTTTGGATTCGCGCGAAGTATTCAGTTCAAAAAACCATCAGCGGGGAATGGATAAAGCCCATATCAAGATCCAAAACTTACCCCTGGGAACTGATGATGAGATCTATTGTGGAACCTGTCATACTCCGCATGCCCTGAAGCCTGAACGTGCCGGGGGTTTAGCACCCTTTTTACGTGAAGCTGTAACCAGCTCAGCACTCTGTCTTGATTGCCACTCCGGGCAGGAAAAGGACCATGTCAACCATCCAATTCATGTGCAGGTGAGCTCGGGAAACAAGCTGCCGAATGCTAGCTTTTTCGGAAAAAATGATCAGATGGAATGCATGACCTGCCATCCCATCCATGGGAGTCAGGGCGTCACCGGCGTTACCGGTCAGGACCGCAGTGAGTTATGCTCAGCCTGTCATGAGGACTATTTCGATATTCAATTGACTGATCATGACCTAACCACCACTTTGAAAATTAAAAACAGCACGATAGGCCCCAACCTGGAAGAGCAGGATGTCTGTGCCGCTTGTCATTCCAGTCATAATGGTAAGGGAAAAACCATGTGGACCATGCAGCTAAAACAGACAGATGGTCCCAATGGCTACTGCCTGGGTTGCCACAGCGATGATGGTCCTGGTCGTGAAAAAACATTCTCCCATTCAGGACATCCCATAGCTCACGAACAAATCAAAAAAGATATTCCGGCTCTGGGAATCAAAGCAGGTGCTGAATTACTGTGCACTTCCTGTCATAATCCTCATCAGTGGGAATACTCTCGGAAACATGCCGTGACTGCAGCAGAAGAGGAAGGGACCGAGTACACGTCATTTTTGCGCCTACCTGATGATGCACAGGGGCAACTGTGTACTGCCTGTCACAGTGAACAGAAAGCAATCAAGGATTCCGACCATAGCGTTGTTCGAGCCGGTTTCCAGCAGCATTTTAAAAGTACCGGTGTTTTCAATGGTCAATGTTCAGCCTGCCATGACACTCATGCTGCTTCGGGCTTGAAAATTAGTTCTACCAATTCAAATACAGATTTAACCAGAAGTCTATGCGAATCCTGTCATTCCGAAGCCCATTACCCGACTACTGTTGGTGGTTTTGATCATCCCATGGGTGAAAAACTTACGGCTGATCATGAATTGCCTGGTTATGATGGTAAGCTGACTTGTATCACTTGTCACGACCCCCATCAATGGGGCACAGTACGAGAGACTTCTCTGGCTGTAGATCTGGATGGAAATGATGCAAATTCATTCCTCAGGATTGCTAATTGGCCGGAACCTGGTCTTTGTATCAACTGTCATGAGGATCAACAAACAGTTCTCAAGACTGATCATGACCTTAGCGATGCAGATCATAATGCTTGTTCATTCTGTCATTCATCGCATAACTCGATGTCTGAGTATGGCATCCTCAGTGTCTGGGATGAATCAGCCGGTGAAACTTTTAATGAGAAATTCTGTTTCTCCTGTCATCAGGATCAGGCCAGTGCAGCTAAAAAGATTCCCCAGGCCTGGAATCATCCGCGGGAGTACGGAACAATAACTCACCCGGTTCGTGGTACCGGTGAGTGGATCGATTTTCCGCTTTTTGACCGGGATCAGCCTAGTGAAACTTTCGGTTTTATAGACTGCTTTACTTGTCATGATCCGCACAAATGGTCGTTCAAAGCCGATTTAGCCAAGACCCGCTCTGAGAATGATGAGGGAGATTATATGACCTCCTTTCTGAGAAACCCCAGCCATAAGACTTTGTGTACCGATTGTCACGGCACAAACACACTCTGGAAATACAATTATTACCATGACCCGGTGAAAAGGAAACGCTACTAATGTTTAGAGCTAGTCGGAGCACTTTCCCGAGATCGTCATTCGACGAATATATAGCGGTTACCTTTATTTTACATCTGTGCCAATCCGTGTGGATCTGGGCCAAAAATATGTTTTTCCATTATGACCAAACTGGAACTGAAATTGGTATTAGACCAAGGTCAGGGTATACTGAAAAACCTAACAGACTCTCGTTCATACGGTTACTAAGTGCGGGTTTACTTCTAGTGATCTTTTCTACTTGTGCTGCAAACCGCACCGAAACGGCACCATTATCTTTTCCAGCTGATCTGGACCAACCATTTCTTACTCAAGCGCACATGCTGGGTGAAGATGTCCCTTCCGTTAAAGGTTTTTTCAAGCGCCTCAGGCAAAAGATCACCGGTGCCAACCCGGGAATATCTTTTGCCCGTCCCAGTGCTGTTGCAGCCGATGATAACGGTGATGTGTATGTTGTCGATGCGGATGCGGCGCTTATTATTTGCTACCATTACGATCAAGGTGAATTAATAGAAGTAGAATCATTTGGTGCCGGTGTGCTTAGTGCACCACTGGGAATCGAAATCTTTCAGAACATTATCTATGTTTCAGAAGCTGAATCAGGATTAATACAACGGTTTGATGCCAAATTTAATGCCTTGAGTCCCCTTGAGATCGAAGGACTCCAACGCCCGGGGCAACTCAAGCTGAATCCCCGAACAGAAGAGTTATTCATTGTCGATCCTCCGGCTCATCAGATTGTGGTAATCAATAGTGAAGGTCAGGTGAAGGTACGTCTGAATAGTACCCTGGTTGGTAGACAGGTGATCAAATCTCCCATCGCTCTTGATTTTTCCAATGAGGGGAATATAGTTGTTCTGGATGGTTTGACCCGACGTGTAGAGATTTTTTCAGCTGATTATAAATATATTTCTGGATTTGGTGGTTATGATCGGGTCCCAGGTAGTTTTTCATATCCACGTGGTTTAACAATCTCCTCTGATGGGTATGTGTTTATCTCAGATGCAGCCTTTGGTAATGTGCAGATTTTTGATCCCAAAGGGGCTCTGTTATACTTTTTTGGCAAGACCGGAAAGGAAGCGGGGGAGTTTCTTTTACCAACAGCCCTGATGTTTGATGGCCAGGACAATTTATACGTCGTTGACCAGTATAATAATCGCGTCCAGGTTTTTCAATACTATGCGCAGGGGAATTAGGTATGATGAAACGATTAATACTACTATCCTTCGTATTAACTGCATTGGTAGTTGCCGCCCCGATTGGTCAAACCGGTCTTCTTGAAGGTCGTCTCAGTTACAATTTGGACACACTGAGTGAATCAGGGAGTAGTCTTGTTCATCAGGAGCGGATTGCCTGGGGCATCCAGGGTCACCACGCACTATTAAATCTGAATTATAAGTTGACCCTGGGTGGTGTCATGCAGGGCAACACCGCCTTTTCTAAAACTCAACTCACCCCTGAATATGGGATCAAAACCAGCCTGCAGCCTACCCGGTCAATCGACCTGTCCCTTTTCTCATATTCACGTTTACGCAATCCCATGCAGATGTATTCTGATTCATTGGAATACAAAGAATTTGTGCACGGCGTGAAATTAGGAGCTCATTTCTCTGGCGGCACCCGTTTCTCAGTGGCCACAGGCATACGATCTCAGCAAATCAACCACCGGGATAGTATTCAGACGAATCAACAGTTTGTCCAATTGCATCTTGATCGACGATTGGGAGGAATGCAATTTCGGTTAACTGGAGAAGCCGATGTCTGGAGTCGGGATACTTTGGAGCAACAGCACAACAGCATGACTTCACTCCAGTGGTATGGAAGCCCGTTTCAAAAATTACGCTGGACCGCCTCAAATTCTTTTTATCTGACGGATGATTACAATTATTGGCGTCTCTCACATCGTTTGAATTATCACCTGTCTCAACGCCAAAAGGTCTGGTTGAATTTCAACCAGGGTGACTTCGCCTATGGGTCTCAGACTTTGCTGCGGCGTAACTATGATTTGAGATATCGCTTTCAATGGAAGCCGGTCATTGGTCTGGATCTGGTTTTCAAGGGTAATCAGGTTAGCATCCCTGATTCCACCGATATTTTTCACTGGCGCTCTTATGGAATCAGTACGCACTGGAATGCAGGAAAAAAGGGTTTCTTTCGGGGAAACCTGGATGCCGGTTTCAAGGAATCATTCCGTTATGGAAAAGGTGTGGATGTTCTGTTCAGAGCCAGTGAATCCAAGCAACTGCTGAATGCCAGATTGTTGAGCTTACAAATTCGCGATGACTTGAGCGCTGAGTTTTTTCAACGTATTGATGAAACAGGTGATCCTCGCTATGATATCAGACATCAGTTTCGCCTGACTACTGCTTTTTTGCCAGGTAGCCGCTATCAACTTGGCAATCATATCAAGGTGCATAGCAATTTCGGCTCTGATCTTGATTTTTCACCGGACACCTTGAGAAATGCCCTGATTGATGAATTGTACTTTAAGACCTTCAGCCAAAAAAATCAGCTATCAATCTTTTATCGGACTGTGCTTGATATACGTGATCCAGAGAGTGATCTGCAATTCTATCTTAACACCAGATTTTTCAGACGTGTTAGTAAAAGTCTTAGTTATAACTTCATGAGCATGTATCGCTTCCAATCTGATGTTTATGCTGATTATCTCTGGTTGAGTGCAGTCCTGAAATTTCAAACAAATCTGTTTAGTTATGCGATTGAACTTCAAAGTGGTGGCCCACCGAGCACTGCTCTTGAACAAGATTCGCGGATTTTGCTCCGGTTTGCGAGGCGAATATGATAGTAAAAAGAATTCTGATATTCCTACTGTTGGCGCTGGCAGTTTTTGGTCAGTTGAATCAGGGATTACGCGAAAAGAGCAAAATTGCCTTTACCCCCCACAATTTCCTGGGCAACGAAGCCCTGGCCGGCAGTGATTCCACCGTCCAGGATTATACTTTGTGTCGTCAGTGCCATACCCCCTCCAAAATGGCTCCCGTCGAAGCTCTTTGGTATCGTAAGGAAGCCTTAAAAGATTTTGATGTGGAAAAGCTTGTAGAACAATCAGTTGAGGAGGTTTTACCAGCAGATGTAAACAGTCGGAGTTGCCTGGTTTGTCATGATGGCAGTATCGCTCCTGGATTTCCCCATCATGTAGCACCGGTGAATCCACAGGTATCGTTACTGGGAGGTTTAACAGAAAGTACCCAGAACTACAATTTGCATTTATTCCATTTTCCGGTGGGCAACCCCGAAACTCATCGCCCAGCTGCTGATAGTCCCCTCGTTCTTAGTGAGCAGGAGGAGATTACCTGCTTGACTTGCCATGACCCTCATAATAATGAACTGGGTGATTTTCTACGAGTGGATGCTCAGGAGTCACAGATATGTTTTGATTGTCATGAAATGGCCAATTGGGAACTTTCCACCCACGGTAATCCGGCAGACCCCAGATTCACAGCACTGCAGGATCTGGCGTGTGCGGCCTGTCATACCATCCATGCTGTTCCACCGAACGCTCAGCTACTTACTTCAGATGAAAACTCATTGTGTTTGAGTTGCCACGACGGGATGCAGGATACTGATTCGGAAGTTGCCAGCGATTCGGATCTTGAAGCTGTATTTGAGAAACCATTTAGCCATCCTGTCAGGTGGAATTCAAACTCAAGTGAAAATCCTGGAAAAATGGACTCTTGGAGTTCCGGAATTGCTGATGATCGTGGTGTTTCCTGTAGCGATTGTCACAATCCACATGCAGCTTCTGATGTTTCCAACACACCCTTTTTGGATGGCTCTCAGCTCTATGTAAGGGGAGTTGATAGCCGAGGATTTCCCAAAGATGTTGCTGATTATGAATACGAAACCTGTTATAAATGTCATGGTATGAATCAAAATGCTGCGTTGGGAAAAGAAGTTGGACGACTATTTGCCAAAACAAATATGAGTTATCACCCCATCGAAGCCCCTGGAAATAACCCTTTTGTGCCAAGTCTTAAATCCGAATGGAGTGAACAATCCATGCTGCAGTGTTCTGATTGCCATGGAAATGATGATCCCATGGGACCACAGGGACCGCATGGTTCGAATATTCCCCATTTATTGAAAGCTGCATATGCAGATTATCCTTTTGCCAGTCTGGAAGAGAACCAGCTCTGTTTCAAATGTCATGAAGAGCAGCGGGTAGTTCAGAGTAATGGTTTTAAATATCACCAGCTGCATATTCAGGATGCTGGTTATGCCTGTTCCGCATGTCACAATCCCCACGGGAGCGTTGAATACCCTGGTTTAATGGATCTCAATGCTGGATT
>JAOZSM010000065.1:0-7256 GCA_029939675.1 Fidelibacterota bacterium | reverse complement strand
AATATTCATAAAGTTAACTCTTTGGATAAATCCCAGGACATTTATGTTGTCCGTGTTTCAAAAATTGAGATATTGAAAAATGAAAATTTCGCCACATAATGACAATCAGCCTAAATGCCTCTCAGGTAAAGATCTGTATTCACCTAAACAGGTAGCTAGACTTCTAGAGCTTTCAGTTGAGACTTTGCGTCTCTACGAGCGTGAAGGGTTGTTTGTACCTTATAAACTCTCATCCGGGCATCGTCGATTTACCACTGATGATATCGAGTGGATCAGGTGTATTCAGGAACAAATTCATGTGAATAAGTTGAATTTCGCGGGCATTCGCTATATGCTGTCTACTCTTACTTGCCATACGATCAAGCCTTGTTGCCTGGCGGATCACGAGGCCTGTCCAGCCGGCTCAAAAAGTTGTCGACCTTGCTGGGACTTTGAGAATACCTCATGCCGTTTAAGGGGAGAAAGCTGTCGAACCTGTGTTGTCTATCAGCAGGTATTTGATATTGATAAATTAAAAAAACTGTTACCTGTGAAATTTAAATGCAGCCGTGGCACAAATTCTCCTCTTGGATAAACCGATAGATTAACGCCTGTCACTGGTTTCACCTTCTTTAACACTTTGTGGCCTCTGTACGCGTGGGCTTTTTTTAGTTTCGTCAAAACAAAAAGTGCCCAATAGCAAATAATCCTTCTATAATAATGGGCATATGCTTATATTTAGCCATGTCTGATTCAGCTAGAAAACGGGGCCGTCCCAAACACTGCAGGCGCATTCAGAATCCCCTGAATGCATCACATTTTGCACCGGATTGTCGCCAACGTAATGAGTGGGTCGAAATGACCCTGGATGAGCTGGAAGCTCTAAGGCTAACAGATCTGGAGGACATGTACCAGGTAGATGCAGCCCGGCTGATGAATGTGTCCAGGCAGACTCTGGGACGCATCCTCAAAAGTGCTCATAAAAAGGTAGCTGATTCATTGATCAACGGGAAGGCGCTCAATATCCACGGAGGGAACGTGCGTCACCGGCAATCAAGTATAAGTAATGGCGAAACACCTCGCTTTTGTATTTGCCCGAAGTGTGAAACCAAGGAAACTCATAAACCAGGATTACCCTGTCAATCAGCCAGATGCCCCAGTTGTGGATCGAAAATGCTGAAAGAGGGGTCAGAAAATCATAGCCTATGGCTTAACCGGAGGAAACAGAAATGAAAATTGGAATTGCTTCAGATGATCGAATTAATATAGCTCAACATTTTGGGAGAACGTTGGGATTTGTAATCGCAGATATTGAGGATGGTAAAGTCCTTAGCGAAGGATATCGGGAAAATAATTTTTCAATGCACATGCAGCAGGGAGGCCACCAACATGGAGAACACGGCAATTCCCATTCAGCAATCCTGACTGCCTTGGCTGATTGTGATGTGGTGTTAGCTCGCGGTATGGGTCGTCGAATCTATGATGATCTACGGGGTGCCAACATCCAATCCGTGATTACAGATCAGGTCACTGTGGACGGTGCTCTCCAGGCCTATATCGATGGAACTTTGAAAGACAATCCAGATCAGGGTTGTGAACATTAAGTGGGGTTGGAGAATAGAAAATAGAAACTGGAAATTTGGTATACGGGAAATAAATATTAACGATTCCACCAGAAGTCCCGCTCGCCTGTCTCCGTAAAACTTTGCCCGTACGGAGTTATACGCAGGCGGGTGAGAGGGTAAGTAAAAAATAAAGTTAAGAGCAACACGAGAGAACATCGAAAGTACACTTATCAGGTATTAGGAGTGAATATGACAGATTTAAATGAACTCAGTCGCGAACAACTCATAGGTATGTTAGATGATTTTGCAAAAAACTGGTTGGCCCATGATGGACTATGGTTTCAGGCTGTGGAAAAAGATTTCGGCATGGATGCGGCGATTGCCTGTGATACTGACGCCTGGCGAAGATTTACAGTAATTGAAGCCAGACGGATAATGAAGCGACATAATATCCCCCAGGATTCTGGTCTCGCGGGCTTAAAAAAGGCCTTGGATTACCGATTGTATGCTCGTCTGAATGTTCAGGAGATTATCGATGAGACTGAAAATAGTTTTGTCTTCCGTATGAACGATTGCCGGGTCCAGTCAGCCCGTAAAAGGCACGGTTTGCCAGATTTTCCCTGCAAATCAGTAGGTATTGTTGAGTACACCGAGTTCGCCAGAACGATTGATCCGCGGATTTCAACTTCGTGTATAGCCTGTCCGCCAGATCCTCATCCAGACAATTATTATTGCGCCTGGCTGTTCACTCTAAACGATTAGCTGGATAATCGCCTCAGTTTAGCGTTGCCCAAAATCCAATCAGCTCATGGATAATGTGATTTAACCTTGCATTTTAATGCATTAGCTCGCATTGAAACCTTGAAAGCGTCAAATATGGTCTTATTTTGTCGCAATGATTGATGATATACAAGAATTCGAAGTTTTCCCCTGGATGGCATCTTTAAAAAAGGATCCCATTCCAGTTCTACTGAAAGCAGCCCCCTTACCTATTCGTTATCAGGTCCTAAGAGATATTCTGGATGATACAGACTCAGAGGACCTGCTTTTACTCCAAAATAACCTGCGTAAACACCAACCACGTCGCAAGAAACTTGGAGAACAGAATGCGGAAGGTTTATGGCCCCTGGGCGGATCAGTCAAGGGGCTGAATGAGAAGCAGATTCAAACGCTGCAGTTTATCAAGCAGACAGAAACCTTACATGAGCTGTCTGAACTTCTGGTAACCCATAAGTCTGAAAAAGCTATTCTGGGAATGCGTGAAGTCATCAGATACCTGGCTGAAAAAGATCTGCCCCTGAGATTCCATCATGTGACCCAGGCAATCTACCTGGCGATTTCATTTAAGCTGGACGGAAATCCCATTATTAAACAATTGATTCGGGATATCCTTGTGCAGCAAAATCCGGATGGAGGATGGTCAAGTCTGGCTAGTGAAAAGGACTCCTGCATCTGGAGTTCCCTGTTCTTTTTATGGACCATGGGCCATTCCAGCATATTTCAAGGGAATCGTTCGGTGCAAAAGGGTCTGAAATATGTCAGGGAGAATCAATTGCTGGAGGACCAGAGTCACCTGCTGCCCGGGATGCAAGCCTGGGACACCTTGATTACCGGAACCAGTGGTCAAGGTTTGATCACCGGTGGCACCCTACGCTACCTCGAGACGCTCCAGTTGTTGGCAGGAGATCAACGTGATCGAAAGGTTGATAAGTTACTGGATTGGCTCATGGAAGTCCAACTGAAGAGTGGTTTATGGCCCAGTATCGTCAATCGGGATAAACAGGGGGACCATTTGGTTACCCTCCGAGTACTGAAAGTGTTGAAACATTTCCAGACTCAACGTGTAAATGAAACTTTAGACTATGAAAAAAATTCCACAAAACACTTTCAAACTATAGCACATACGAAAAATACCGAGAGAGAATCATAAGTGGACAGGTTGTGATCTTTGGAGCCCACCGATTCTAATTCTTCAACCTGACGAAACCGCAAAAAGCTTGAGAAAACATATGAGAACTGTTCTATCGTAATAATAAATAATTATAGCAATGTTGTTATGTGTGTGCATAAATATCACCACTCTGCGTCTTTGCATGCTCTGCGAGAGGGTCTTTTTGTGAGACCATCAACCTTAAATGTCAAATCCCATATCGGAGATAAATAAATGTCAGATATTATACCTACAATCGCATTTCCTGTAATGCCCCTGCGCAATACAGTCCTTTTTCCTCAGCAAGTGATACCGCTATACATTGGCAGGGAAAAATCTTTGAAACTGCTGCGTGAACTGCCATCTGGGAAAAAGACCATTGTAGTTGTTGCTCAACGTGAGGGTTCAGTAGAAAATCCGCAAGCCAGCGATCTTTTTACGGTAGGCACAACAGCCTCTGTGATGAAAATTCTGGATATGCCGGATGGTAGTCAAAGTGCCATCGTTCAAGGTGGTGAACGAGTATTAATCAGTAATTATACTCAGACTGATCCTTATTATAAAGCCACCATCGAAGCTATCGAAGAGATTTATGAAGCTGACCTGGAAACCGATGCCATGGCAGCCAATATTCGGACTCTTTTTCGTGAACTCTCCAAAGTAGCCGAATACATCACCCAGGAACATATCTCTCTTCTTTCAAACATCCAGCACCCTGCCCGTTTGGTAGATCGTGCAGTTTCCATGATGCAGCTTTCCAATGCCGAAAAGCAGGACGTACTGGAAGAGACTGACGTGGCTGAGCGTCTCAAGAAAGCAACTGTTCTGATCAATCGTGAAATTCAGCGCCAGGAAATTGGTGAAAAAATTCAGACTGAAGTTCAAGAGGAGATCTCCAAAAGTCAGCGCGAATACTTCCTGCGGGAACAGATGAAAGCCATCAAAAAGGAACTGGGTGAAGATGACCAGACCTTGGAGATCAAAGAACTTGAGGAGAAAATTGACCAGGCTGGTATGCCTGAAGAAGCCTTGAAAGTAGCCAAAAAGGAAATTGATCGCTTACAGCGAATACCTCCCTCATCTCCAGAGTATACAGTGTCTCGAACCTACCTGGATTGGTTGGTTGAATTGCCCTGGAATAAAGAAACTGAAGAGCGAGTCGATGTGAAGGAAGCTCTCAGCATTCTGGACAGAGATCACTATGGTTTGAAACGGGTAAAAAATAGGATTTTAGAATTTTTGGCCGTCCGTAAACTGAAAATGGAACAAGACCCTGAGGCACCAGTCAAGGGTCCAATTCTTTGTTTCCAGGGACCCCCCGGAACGGGGAAAACATCCATGGGAAAATCAATTGCAGATTCTCTGGGAAGAGAATTCATTCGAATCTCTCTCGGGGGTGTGCGCGATGAGGCCGAGATTCGAGGTCATCGTCGAACCTATATTGGAGCCCTGCCTGGCCGGATCATCCAGGGGCTTAAAAAAGCCAAAACCCGCAATCCTGTCTTTATGTTGGATGAAGTGGACAAGTTGGGTACTGATTTTCGGGGTGATCCTAGTTCAGCTCTATTGGAGGTCCTGGATCCTGAGCAGAACAACTCTTTTAGTGACCATTATCTGGAAGTTACCTTTGATCTTTCCAAGGTTATGTTCATAGCAACAGCCAATTGGCTGGATCCTATTCCCGGACCTTTGCGGGATCGGATGGAGATGATCGATTTTCCAGGATACATTGAGGAAGAGAAGATTCACATTGCTAAATCATATCTCATACCAAAACAGATCGCCGAGCATGCTCTGGGTGCAGAGCAAATTACTTTTATGGACACGGCTATTGGTGAGATAATCAGCCGCTACACCTATGAAGCCGGTGTTCGAAATATGGAACGTCAGATTGCCAATATTTGTCGTAAAGTTGCCAGAGAACGGGCTGAGGGGAATGAGAAACCCCGTCGAATCACCAAAGGCAGCATTGCCAAGTTGCTGGGACCACCCAAGCGGCATAATGAAATTGCAGAGCGTATGTCCAATTATGGCATTGTGATTGGCTTAGCTTACACAGCGGTTGGTGGAGATATCCTATTTATCGAAGCCATGAAAATGGCAGGCAAAGGAGGGTTGAAACTAACCGGCAAGCTTGGTGATGTGATGAAGGAATCAGCCCAGGCTGTTTATTCCTACATACGGGCAAATGCAGAGCGCTTTGGCGTTGATCCTGATTTTTATAAAAAATATGATATCCATGTGCATATTCCTGCTGGTGCTGTTCCCAAGGATGGCCCCTCTGCCGGTATTACGCTGTTTACGGCAATGATCTCTCTCTTGACCGAGCGGTTGGTAAAAAGTAATCTGGGTATGACTGGTGAGATCACTCTACGAGGTGCCGTTTTGCCCATTGGTGGTATTCGTGAGAAAGTTATGGCAGCCAACAGAGCTGGTTTAACGACCATCATTATGCCTAAGAAGAATGAGGCTGATCTGGTTGAGCTTCCTGAAAAGGTCAAAAAAGAGATGGAGTTCAAGTTCGTTGAAGAAATTTGTGATGTAATAGAACTTGCCCTGGAGCCGATCAAAGATACCCCGGAAAAGAAAAAATAAGAGGTGCTATCCATCAGTAACCCACGACTTCAGAGGCTGTGTGAAAATACAATGTCAAGCAGAGATAGTAATGGAATAGCAAAACTGAGGATAATAACAAATAATCGATGTATCCTGTTGTTATTGTTATCAGTAGCCCCGGGTTTCAACCCGGGGATTGCGAAACATCCACCAGATTTGGCTGTGTAAAAACGGGTTTCAACCCGTTTTTACACAGCCTCTTAAGTCGTGGGCTGCTAAACACTTAGGAAGCCTAAAACCGTTTTAACGGTTTATCACCAGTAAGTAGGAAATTAAATGCTTTGTCCCAAATGTAAGCACTATATGAAAACCCTTGAGTTCAAGGGGGTTGAGGTAGATCGCTGTACAAACTGTTATGGTATCTGGTTCGATAGTTTTGAGCTTGAAGACCTGAAAAAACTCCCCGGTGCCGAGGTGATTGATATTGGAGATAAAGATATTGGTCAGGAGCAAAATAGAAACACCAAAGCATTTTGTCCCAAGTGCCGAACACTCATGATGCCTGAGACCGATGAGCGACAAGCCCATATTCATTATGAACGCTGTCCGGAATGCAAGGGGGTCTATTTTGATGCCGGTGAGTTTCGGGATTATAAGAAATTGACCATTGGTGAATTTTTCAAATCAATTTTTCGTCGTGAGGATTATTGATTTTATATTTTGGTATTGTAGAAACGTTGCACGCAACGTCTCTCTACCAGAATTTTTATTAAATGGGCAATACAAAGGGTAGGCCATGGATCAGATCCTTTTATTCATCAAAGAACAAATTAAACGCCCGAAAACCCTACCTCTAGTGGGTTCCGGTTCAGTATTAATAATTTTTGCTCTTATTATGGGGATCGTTGATAATCTGCCAGGTATCATTGTAGCCTTTGTTGGATTGATCATGATTGTTTTTGCGGGTGTCCATCATTGGCGGGAGGCTCGTATTTTTGGAACTCTCTTTGCCGTATCTCTGATTAGCTTTCCCGTTCTGGTTCTTTTGCACAATATTTTTGATGGTATAAATCAGAATATTGGCACGATTCCAGTCCTGAACCAACTCCTCACCGGACTGGCTGTAATCAGTTTTCTGGGGGCTATTTTTCTAGCACCGGTTGGAATGGTGATAGGACTATTTGCAGGGTTGTTTTACATGGTAAGATCAAAAACTAGATAATCTT
>JAOZSM010000265.1 GCA_029939675.1 Fidelibacterota bacterium | reverse complement strand
AATCATTTTGGTGGCATAAATCCCGGCGAAAGGAGACTCAAGAGCATCTTCCAGGATACTGGAGGACCGAACAGCTAATGGGTGATGGATCTGATTAATGATGGTCCGAAGATCACCTAATACCCCAAAAGGTAGGTTAAAAGCTTGAAATGCATGCGCTATTCGATCATCTGACTGATCGAACAGCACCTCAGAACTGACCTGGTTTTGCTGCATAAATGTATCGAATACATCAGATAGAATGATGGTTAGGGAAGGGATATTAAATTCAATATCCGGGAAACATTCTGCATCAAAAGATGTGGAAAGGTGTTTACTGATCCCGATCAGCCCCTGGGCTTTACCTCCCGGGGCTCCCGTTCCAATTGCGGTAGGTTGCTTATGACCGGAGAAAAGCTCCGGGGTAAACGAGTCCAGCTCATTTATACGGGGCAAATTTTCCTTATCAGTCATAGCAAGTTGAATTCACTAAGATTTGACCTAGTGTCGTGTCAACTGGGTACTGTGCAAAAAGTCGCAGGAGTTTGCGACAAGACCTGGTTGACTCTACTCTAGATCCAACCACGATCTTTAGAGGCCTGTACTACGCGTCCTACAGCAATCACATAAGCGGCATCCCGCATATACAATTTCTTCTTTCTGGCCAGATCACTCACAGCAACATAGGAGGCTGTCATTTTTGCATCGAGTTTGCCTAATACTTCATCGCGGGGCCAATAATAATTCATATTGTTCTGAACCTGCTCGAAGTAACTGCAAGTCACACCACCAGCATTGGCGATGAGATCAGGAATCATCAGGATACTCCGATTCTTGATGATCTCATCAGCGCCTGGTTCAGTAGGACCGTTGGCACCTTCAGCAATTATTTTTACCCGATCACTGATATTATCCACATTATCACGGGTGATCTGGTTTTCCAGGGCGGCTGGAATCAATATATCTACATCCTGTTTCAGCCAGTCATCGCCAGGCAGAACTGCATAACCCAGATCCTGGGCCTTCTGTTTATCGATCCCTCCGAAGGAGTTGGTGATACCGCGTAACTCTTCAAGATCGATCCCCTCTTTCCGCATGAAGGAGTATGATTTTTGATCGCCCTGGTCCCAGCTTGAAACACACACTGTCATGCCACCCAATTGATGGTATAACTCGATGGCGTGTTGGGCTACATTGCCAAAGCCCTGCACACTGGCAGTGGTGTCCATGGGACGTATATCCATTTCTTTTAGCATTTCCCGCAGGGTAATAATGACGCCGTAACCAGTGGCTTCTTTACGTCCCAGCGAACCACCTACGCCAACCGGTTTACCTGTAATAAATCCAGGATAGCGACCACCAAAGATCACTTCAAACTCATCCAGCATCCAAAGCATGTGTTGAGCATTGGTCATAACATCCGGTGCCGGGATATCGGTTACGGGACCCACATTCCGGACGATCTGTCTGACCCAACCCCGACAGAGTTGTTCCTGTTCAATGAGGCTCAGATTGTGAGGATCACAGATGATTCCGCCTTTACTGCCACCCAGAGGGATATCTACAGCAGCCGTCTTCCAGGTCATCCACATGGAAAGCGCTCTAACGGTATCGATGGTTTCCATGGGGTGAAAGCGAACGCCACCCTTACCAGGACCACGGGCATCATTGTGCTGAACCCGAAAACCTCTAAAAATTTGCATCTTGCCACTATCCATTCTAACTGGAATGTTAAAGTGGTACTCACGCATAGGGGTGCGTAAAAGATCTCGGGATGCCTGATCCAATTGAAGCATAGCTGCTATTTTGTCAAATTGTGATCTGGCCATGTCAAAGGGGTTAAAGGATGAATTGCTCATAGTTTTCCTTCTGCTTCATTCTAAATATATACCTGGAGGTCGAGTCTCTGCCCCCTCCAAATTGTCAATATTCAACGGGAGTGATTTTGCAAATTTCAGTCCAACATGGATCAATTTGAACAATTATCGAAAGCTTCCATGGGGGAAAATATTCGGGGCTGATCAACCCAAAGGTAACAATTAATTATAAACGGAACTATGATCAATCCAGAGGCTTCTTGAATGGTAGAGCAAGGAAAAAGGTTGTACCAGCTGTCTCTGAACTCTCAAACCAGACTTTACCACCCAGATATTTTTCGGTAAACAATTTGATGGAATAGGTTCCAATTCCGCGACCAACCCCTTTGGTGGAAAAGGAACGTTGAAAGATTTGCAGTTGAACATCTCGAGGCATCTCTATACTGTTATGTACCGTGAATATCACACCACTTTCATCAGCCTCACAACCCAGTTTAACCTCAGAACCCGTGCCAGAAGCTTCCAGGGCATTCTTTAGTAGATTACTAATCACCCGCCCCAGGATGGTTTTATCTGTTACAATAGTGGCTGATGAAAAATTGGGATCAATGAAGATCCTTTTATCTTTGGCAACGGCACTTACGGCAAAGACAGCAACAATACTACCGATCACACTTACCGGATTCACAGATTGCAGATTTAACTGTAGAGAGCCTGTCTCAGCTGCCAGAAGCTGCCGTTGAGATTGGATCTCATTGACCAGTTGTTCTGACCCGTTGTAGATCAGATTAAGGAAAAATTCCTGATCCTCTTCATCATCTTCTTCCTGCATGAGTTGACTGGCATTCAGGACATTTCCAGCAGTATTTAAGATATCATGGAAAAAGGTGCGCTCCAGGGCAGCCCGTCGTTTTTCATGACTGATGTCCTTAAGTGAAAAAACCGTAAATTGTTTCTCTCCCAGGGTAATCGGTGTCGCCCAGACCTGGAGATCAAAAGCGGTACCTGATTTCGATAAAATATGACACTCTCTTATGGATTGCCGGCCACCCTGAGCCTCCAAAATGGCATTTACAGCTCCACATTCTCGACAAAACTCGGTAGTACCACAACCCCCATCGCTTTCGGTGGCATGAATACAATCCAATAATTCTCCCGGTCGTTTTCCTAAAACATCTGCCTCAGTAACCCCGCTTAATAATTCATAGAGTCGGGCATTGGCATAGATAATTTGACGATGTTGATTGAGAATAGTAAGAATATCAGAGATCCCGTCCAGGACGTGATTTTTGTCGAGGTCCCTGGTAACAAAGTGCGCCTGACTTTTCAGCTCGGGTAATGTTGCTCGTTCTGCTGGGGCATATTCGGTTGGCAGGTGGATATTCATGGTGACATCCTTTAGGGTTTTGATTCTGACTGGCTAATTTAGCGAATAGGCAGCCTGAAACCCAAATTATTTCTAAAACTCAGTAATAAATGACTCCAATTATCTGAGCTTTCAACGACCAGCACTACGGAATTGGATGACCACGAAAAAAGGCTTGATAATAGCGAACACTACTTAGAGACAAGGCTGTCCCAATTGTGTAATAACCAGGAGTTTTCAAGATCATGGGGATCAAGCCGGATTGTCTCACATAGATACCCATGGACATCATCACTATGATCAAGACATAGCTGTGCCAGGCCTGAAAAGCGAACACCGATGCCCGTGTATCCATTTCATCTATCCGTTTAATATTTTTATGAACGATCCGGGTAAAGCCAAAGAGAGCCACCAGAATTCCAGGAATTATTCCAGCGATGATTATTTGCCAGTGTGGCTGGTATTGAAGTCCCTGTAGCCAGTGATTTGCCAAAGAAATCAGCATCAAGCCCACTCCACTCCACATCAAACCAGAGATGAGTAAAAGGTATCGTTTAGGGACGGAAAGAAAGGAGATCATAACGCGAAGAATTGTTGGGGTGTTTTGCAAAACACCCCAACAGAAATACTATTTAACACAAGCGATTATTTCTCACCACGTTTCAGGCCCCACATATATGAGAAGGCTGTCAGGAACAGCAGTGGTGCGAGAATCATAAGTACAAATTCAGGCGAGAAAAACAACAGTTGTTTTCCGGCTGTGAGAAAGCCCAATGCAATACCACCCAAGCCGATCAGCG
>JAOZSM010000264.1 GCA_029939675.1 Fidelibacterota bacterium | reverse complement strand
GTTGGGAGGTTGGGAGGTTGGGAGGTTGGGAGGTACTTCAACAACTGTTTTACACCTTTTCCGAGAATGGATCATGTGCAGGTATATTATTCAAGTGACAGGCCTGATGGAAGAGGGTGAAAGTCAGCAGTGGTACTCTCCGGAATGTGACTCGGGGTAATAGGTTGCCGCAGTTGTTACTTTTTCTGGTGATTACGAAATTTCATATATCGTGAAATACCGCTGGTTTACGACCCATCTAATGGTTGAATTGAATTACGGATGCTGTTAGATTCAGGCCAAGAGGAGTAAACATGACAGTCCAGGGGAAACGGTTGAAAAACCGTTATTTGGCACTCACCATTCTGCTTAGCATAGGACTAAGTACTAGCTGTTTGGGTCGATCAAAAACACCCATCCTTTTTCCAACTGATTTTCAGGGTAAACGATCTGCTGAAAATTTCAACGTTGTCCAAGAAAATGACCAAGAGGTTAAATTTGTTACATTACCGACACGCTTTGCTATCGATTGTACATGGAATAATATTAGCAGCTCTATTTAGTGTTACCGCAACACCAGGTTTGGCTCAGAACAAAAAACTCACACTGGCTGTGATGGAATTTGAGGGCTATGGGGTAGATCAATTCGCTGTCAAAACCCTAACTGACCGATTTCGCAGTAAAGCAGTGGCCGATGGAACCTACCGGATCATGGAACGGGGCGCCATGGACGAAATTCTCGACGAACAGAAGTTCCAGGACTCCGGTTGTACATCTGATGAATGTATCGTCGAAATGGGTCAATTTCTGGGTGTACAATTCATGCTGGGAGCCACCGTGGGGCGGGTGGGCGATACCTTCGCGATTTCCATGCGGATGATCAGCGTGGAGAGTGGGGAAATCATCAAGACCGCCAACTTTGACATTACCGGTAAGATCGATCGTCTGTTGACTGAAGGCATCAACGAGGCGGTCAAATTAATCTTTGGCAGTATGAAAAAACCGGATGCCTCAGTGACCATCACCAGTAATCCCAGAGGTGCTTTGCTTCAAATGGGAGGGGAGACCATCGGAAAAACCCCGCTGGAACCCAAAGATTTAAAAGCGGAAACCTCCTATCAGCTAACATTTTCTCTGGATCAGTATCGAACATATGATACAACAATTGTTCTGGTTGAAGGTCGCAATCCACGGGTGACCGTGCCCCTGATTCGTGAGACAGGGACGCTGAATATTGCCGGAACACCAGAAAATGCCCGGGTTTATCTTGGAAAAGAAACGCTGGGCGCTTTACCGCTACTATCCTATTCGTATCCCACCGGAGATTATGAACTCAAGGTTAAAAAACCCGGTTTCCAGAACTTCAGCCAATCCATTTCCATAGAGACAGACCAATTACTACCCATCCAGGTCCAATTACTGCCCAAATCCAAAGGGAAGGCCGTGTTCTTCTCAACCTTACTGCCAGGTAGTGGTCAATTGTACCAGGGGTATAAAGGGCGGGGGTATTTGTTCCTCCTGTCGGCCTTGGCAACCGGTTATTTGGCATATGACGATTTTGGGAGTTTTACGGAAAGTCAGACGTTCTATGAGGAAAAAAGTGATATATATAATTCCAATCTGACCCAACCCAATCTATTACCCGGCCAGAAACAGAAAATGCTAGATGCTTTTGATACCATGAAGGATCATGAAAAAACATTCTTAATGAAAGCGGGACTACTAGGAGGTATTTGGACACTTAACCTTCTGGAAGTAACCTTTTAGATTAATTAAATATTGAATTAGAAGACGAGGGCTGATATGCAGCTTAAAACCGATCATAAAATATTATTCTTCATTCTGATAGGCTTTTTCAGCATTGTCCTTTTTGAATGCGATTTGACTCCTGCGGAACCTGACCTAGAGAATCCTACAGATTCTACCGAATGGGGTGAAGAGGGACCAGATAACCCACCTTCTTTTACTTCACTGTGGGCTGAAATAGATGGCGTCGATTTATTTACTGACTCATTACTTGTCACTTTCAGGGGAAACCTGGATACAATGGAATTTCGTTCAAAAATTGATGATGATCCATGGCCAGGCTGGGCAACTGATACTCTCAAAATTTTCAGATATCTGGATGAAGGGCCGCATACAATTGGTATTCAGACCAGATATGTGGGGGTTAATTCGGCAATCGCAGATACCAGTTTCTCATTTATCGTAGACGCTGTACAGGGAAATTCCTTGATGTTCTCACCACGAATGCAGCAAGTTTCGGTTAATTCTTCTTTCAATGTGGAAGTCATGCTGGAAGAGGTAACAGATATAATGACGCTCCATACTGAGATACTATTTGATCACACCAAGTTTCAATTAGAGGAAATAACTGTAGATACTTTAAGCAATTTTATGCTGAGCAATTCAGGCCAGCTGGTAAAAATCATAGATATTAGTCAGGAAGGCAAAATTGAATTAGATGTGGGTTTAGCACAAGCAGACCCGGCTGGTGTTAGCGGGACGGGTGTCGTAGCTTTCCTGACATTCAAGGCCATAGTTACCGGAACCCACTCACTTGTATTTGGAAATGCTTGTAGAATGATTGATAGTCAGCTGGGGGAGATTGCGATTAATGAGACTACGGTGGCTTGGGTGGAGGTGGAATAATTGTATCGAAGAGACCGAGTCATTTGCCTAGGAAGGAGATAGCATATTATAAAAACAGTATGCACTGACTCCAAAAACCCGAACCCTGAGGATTCGGATTACAGCGTAGGATGTATCGAAGGGTACCTAACACATTTACCCCGGATTTCTAGTGAGTATTTAGCATGAGCGATACTCAAGTCATGAAACCTGACCTTATTAAAAACCTGATCTATACAATCCGTGGTGCACAAGTAATATTAGATAGTGATTTAGCCAATTTTTATGCTGTAGAGACCCGGGCTCTCAATCAGGCAGTGAAAAGAAATATTGAGCGTTTCCCTGAAGAATTCAGATTTCAACTAGATCAGGATGAAATAGATAGCTTAGAATTACAAATTGTGCATTCTGAAAAAACTGGTTTAAGATCACAAAATGTGATCCTAAAGAAAGGACGAGGTCAACACAGTAAATATCGTCCTTATGTCTTCACAGAACAGGGGGTAGCTATGCTATCAGCTCTGTTGAAAAGTGGATCTGCCATTAAAGTGAGTGTGGGTATCATGCGTGCATTTGTTGCCCTGCGGAAATTTATGGGTAGTAATGCACAGCTGTTTCAGAGAGTAGACCGCTTGGAAGTAAAACAACTCGAGCATAATCAAAAGTTCAACAAAATATTTGATGCCATCGAACAAAAGGAAATCTCACCCAAACAGGGTATTATCTATGACGGACAAATTTTTGATGCCCATGTTTTTGTCTCGAAGATTATTCGATCAGCAAAAAAATCTATCGTTATCATAGACAATTATATCGATGATAGTGTCCTGACACTTTTAACAAGCAGAAGGCAGAGTGTTGAATTAAAGGTTTACACAAAATCAATTTCAAAACGTCTTGCTTTAGATATTAAAAAATTCAATGAACAATATGGACAACTCGATTGTGAAGAGCTTAAAAATATTCACGACAGATTCATAATTATCGATGAAAATGAGATTTATCATTCTGGTGCCTCATTAAAAGATCTGGGCAAAAAGATATCTGCTTTTTCCAAATTCGAAATGGGTAGTATGAAATTATTAGAAAAACTAAAATGTTAAAGCACCATGTTATTGGGCTAAAGCCCGCTGTTATTAGTGGTATTTCAATCCCCGGCTTGAAAGCCGGGGCAATTTTTGGGTGGAGTAGTAAGATTTGAGGGTTAGTCAAGCCACCACCCCCACCCACCCCAAAAAGAGGCGTGGCCCACCCCACCAAAAACGATGGGAATTAAAACAACTGTTATTAATTACGATTTTGTTAATGCTGGTGCAGCTTATACATCAAGGTTTCATTTACAATGTGAAATTGAAAAATTAGATGCTAAAATTATTGGTCCATATCC
>JAOZSM010000064.1 GCA_029939675.1 Fidelibacterota bacterium | reverse complement strand
ATTGAAAACAGGTTTAGGGTAACTTTTTTACCACCCGGGCCGGATTTCCTGCTACAATCACATTTGCCGGGACGTCTTTGGTTACCACAGAGCCAGCCCCGATGGCCACATTCTGACCAACAGAAACACCCGGTAAAATGACACTGTGGGCTCCCACGCGTACATTTCTGTCTAAAAAGATGTCGGCAGCTTTGCCTGAATGAGCCTCAGCCGTATTGGACAAAGAGCTGGAAAAATGGTCGGCAGTCATGAAAACATCAGGACCCACCATAACCCCATCCGAGAGTACAATTTTGGAGTTAGGACCGGCATAGATCCGATTATTGTGATTGATCAGACAGTTTTCACCGATGGTAATATTTTCGGGGTGCGCAAAAGCAGCGGTAGGGGAGATCGTTGTGCCCGAGCCCAGGGAAGCAAGCTGAGGGATGGCCAAGACATTATCGTGAATAAAAAAGCGGAAACGGTTAATGCTCTGTTTCCAGAAGATTGGCGAGAATAAAACCTGCAACAGTAGTAATAATCGATTCAGCACTTTAAGGCTCCGTTCGTTTTAAGAAGTTAGACTTTCTAGGCTGTGTCTCAAGTGATATGATGTCAAAGCGGATACTCCAATTTATCCCACGGAACACTAACCGACCCTAAGCCAGATTGATCCGGCGGATTGACCTCCACAGCCAGTGGCAATCCGTCATAATAAAGAGTTGTCCTGGCTGGTTCAGAGCAGTAAACCGTCACACCCTGCAAGTTCTTGGCTCGAATTGGGCAGTCAGCTTTTGGTGTGAGATGAATCTCGGTTAAACTAGACTTCTGCTGAACCTCCAGATTAAGATTTTCAGTTAAATCAGCATACTGAAGCAGGCGAGCTGCAGTGGTCACCATCAGATCTTTTTTTCGGGCATAATCGACCAGAAGCTTGAATCCCTGCTCAACATCGGGCGGTAGAGCCTGGCCTTCAGGCAGATTTTCGTTCATATGGGTATAAAGCAACATGTAGCCTTTGCTGTTTATCAGGGAATCTAAATTGCCCCGGGTGAGTTGCCTGGTCAGGTCATGCAGGTCGGTATTATTTACTTCACCAAACCGGGAAATAAAGCGCTGAAAATCAAGAAATGAATGACCATCCTCTAGTGTAGACGGAACAATCAGGCGGTTTTGTGGATCTGGAAGGGGGCGATTGATCTTCCCATACTTTAATTTAACAACCAGATTCTGGACTTGCTGTTGCAACCGGTTTTCCAATGAAAAAGAAGCTGATTGACCACTAACATGGGTTGTCCGACCCGCCCAGAAAAACCGGGATCCGGATTCTTTCAACAAATCAAAATGATAATCTTTTGAAGCAGGATTCCCTCCAGGTGAAAAAGTAAAATTGCCAATATTCTGGTGGTTGTTATCATTGCCATGATTTACCCAGACCGGAATATCAGCGCCGTGTTTAGCCAGCTCTTCCAGGGCTTTTTCAGCAAAGGATCGCTCAAAACCACCAGGATTAAAATTTCCATAGCTATGCAGGGTATCAAGATGGCCCGAAGCCCAGAGCGCGCGACAAACCGGGGCAAAATCACTTTCCCGGCTTGATAGTCCTTGAAAATAGCTCAACTGTCGATCCTCTTCTGCGTTGAAAAACCAGAAGCTATTGGAAATTTCTAAGCCAAGCCCCTTACCGTAGCAGGTATTTTGATCAGTGTTGAGATATTTCATAAATTCAAGATAAGCCGGCAATGAAACAGCATGATCAAGATCGCTGCTGATGGCGAACATGGCTTGGTAGGGATACGGGAACTTTCTTAAAGAGATATCGTTTTCAGGTCGGGAACTCATGACTGGCAATCTAGATAGAAAAAAAGATTTAACCACGGATTACACTGATTTCACAGAGATGACAAAACAGTTAGTCCAGTTGATTTTTCTATGAAAGCGAGTGTCGAGTTAACCAGGCCCTGTTATAACCAGGCCCTGTTCTTTTCTTTGTGACTTAGTGTCTTTGTGGCGAAATGTTCTTTATCCAATCCAGAATGGCTCTATTTTCAAACGTGATAACGAAGCGGAATAATAGAAAATGAAAATTCTCTACATCATGGTTGAGAATACGGCAAACACCTTACCCGTGTTTGTCAAAGGTCACCATGATCGAGGTAACGAAGCCCGGTTTCTAACCCTGTTTAAAGCAGCGGGTGATTTTGAAGAGGACATCTGTCTCGATCTTCCCCTGTTACCCAACAGCTCCTGGTTCCGGTCCAGCAAGGACCTTTTATTTTCACAGGAACAACAGTATGCTGAAGCTCCTGGTTATCCACCTACCTGGAATGCTGGCATACTTCACAAAAGCTTTTTCTATTTAAGAGATATTATTTGGCTACCACTCATCAAGCAGGCGATTAAGCAATACAAGCTGGATGAATTTGATGTTTACCATATCGAAGGAGGCCACGGACTTTTACGCATGTTCGCCTGGCCCCTCAGCAAATGGAAGCGCCAGGGCAAGGGTTTCGTAATTAACTATCATGGCGCCGACATGCGGACCCGTGGTGTTTTTCCCTGGATCGATGAATTGGGAGATCTGCATACAACCTCAGAATTAGACCTTATGACGCGTCATCCAAATATGAGTTATGTTTTTCTACCATTTAATGTTGATGCTTTTAAGCCGGGTACAGGTTTGGGCACCCCTCTGCGTATTTGTCA
This sequence comes from Fidelibacterota bacterium, assembly GCA_029939675.1. GTDB lineage: Bacteria > Fidelibacterota > UBA8477 > UBA8477 > JABMPR01 > JABMPR01. Next base: position 12,210 of record JAOZSM010000064.1, on the reverse strand, counting down.
CGCTACCCGCGACCGCTATTGGAAGGGCTCAGATGTTATCATCGAAGCCTGTGAGAAGCTGGTGAAAACCCACGGTGTCAAATTCGATCTCATTGAAAACCAACCCTATCAGGAAACCTTACGTCGTAAAGCCCTGGCGGATATCTATATTGATCAAGTTGCAAATTTAGGGGGCTGGGGTTACGGCATGAATTCAGTTGAAGCTCTTTCCATGGGAGTGGCCTGTGCAACGAACCTGGTTCCAGAATACGAAACCTTTATTCCCGACCACCCGTTTATAAATGTATCAAAAGGGCATCTCTATGATGACCTGAGAGTCATTATTGAAAACCCTCAACAAATATTGAAATTTAAAGTGAAAGGACGGGGGTGGGTTGAAAAGACTCATTCAATTTCTGCAGTTATGGACCAAGTATATGCTTTGTATAAAAAACAGAATTGGACGAACTAAGTGACATCCATGAATACTATTGCGATTATCACCCCGTCATATGATAATCTGGCTGGACTCATTCGTCTGGTGGGATCAATTGAAATATTGTCCTGGCCCATGGGTCACATCACCCTGTATATCTGTAACGATGGATCTACAGACAAAACCGTCACCTATTTCGAAAACACAAAATACAAATTTGAAATCAAAGTCCTCTCAAAAGAAGAACAGGGAGGACCGGCTGCAGCCAGAAACATGGGACTGGAAGCGGCTCAAGCGGCCGATCTGATTCTGTTTTTGGATAGTGATGTGGAAGTAGCTCCAGACCTCATTGAAAGACATGTGGACAGCTATAAAACCCCGGAGGTTATTGCAGTCCGGGGAGAATATTACACCCCTGTTTTTACAAAAAAGAGCAAGTGGCTAAGATATCTTGACAGTACCCTCAGGGGCCCCAGACTTGACTATGAACGCAACGGAAAAACGGTAATTAGTTACGACAAGGTAAACACAAATAATCTCTCTGTGCGTGCTTCAGCGGTAAAGGAACTCCGGTTTGATGAACAGATCGTTCATTATGGGGGTGAAGATATGGTTTTTGCCTATGAGCTGTCAAAGCTTGAGCGGGGAGCTATTCTTTATCTGCCAGAGGCCATGACCTATCATCAACATAATGGCTTTAAACTAGCATTGGCAAAGCTGGAGGAGTATGGCGAACAAACCATGCCATACCTGTTAAAAGCCTACCCGGAGATGTACTCAAAACTGGTGATTTCTCGCTTTTTCAAAATTGACGGTAAAACAGAAAAGGTGTTTTGGTCCAGAATGATTTTTAATCACCTGGGCTATCTTGGCTCTCGCGCTATCAGGTTGATCACTCCTGATTTTATCTCATTCAGGGCTATTCAGTATATTATGGCCTGGCATGTGCTTAAGGGTTATCGAAAAAGCCTAAAGAAAATCCCTGCAGGCTAACCCGACCACCAACGGTTAGCACCTCGGGGGGCTAACCGATATGAATGAACGTGATAAAACCAGGCGGGGATTTAATCCCCGCCCAGCATTTAAAATTAATCCACCAAATCTTCCAGTTGATCAATCAAAGACTCAATATACTTCAGGCTTTTTCGCCAAAAATCGGGATGGTTGATATCTGCACCGACAATCCCGGTGATATCAGCCGGACTGGCAGAGCTACCCATGGACAAGAACTCTTTATATTTAGGCTTAAAGGAATCGCCTTCATCCAGGTATTGCTGGTAAAGCGCCAGAACCAGAAGGTTACCAAAATTATAAGCATAAACATAAAAAGGCACATTGAAAATGTGGGGAATGGATGACCACTCCCAGGCATATTCCGGTGTAAACTCAACGCTGTCCCCAAACATTTTCTTGAGTTCAGTGGTGTAGAGTTCACTCAATTCCTGGGGGCTTTGAAGTTGCTCATTAATAGCGGCATGAGAAGCCACCTCAAAACTACTGAACATATTTTGCCGGTGAGAGCTGGCAAAGATGTCCTCCAGCTTTCCGGTCAGCATGGATTTCTTAACCTCTACATCAGTCTCTTTTTTTAAGAGAGAATCAGTCAAAACCATTTCGGAAAAAATTGAAGCTGTTTCTGCCAGAGGCAAGATTGAATGATAATTCATAAGCTTCTGGTTACTGGAAAGCATGGCATGAATGGCGTGTCCTATTTCATGGGCCATGGTGGAAACATCTCTAACCTTACCCGTATAGTTCAGTAAAACGTAGGGTTTCAAGTTCGGAGTAGAGCTGGAACAAAAAGCACCGCCCCGTTTTTGGGGTTCTACTGGAGCATCAATCCTGTTCTCGTCAAACATGGATTTTGCCATCTGATAGAAATCTTCATCGAAAGATTGAAAACCATCCAGCACCAGTTTTTTGGCGTCCTCAAAAGGGTAGAATTTAGAGGCGTCGGGCAAAGGCGCATAAATATCAGCCAGGGTCATGGTTTCCATCCCCAGCATTTTGGCTTTCAGTTTGTAATAACGATTCACCAGGGTGTATGATTCTGTTGTGACATCATTTAAGGCCTGAATAGCAGCATCACTCAGATCGTTATGGGTATTCATCGAACTGATGGGTTTTTCAAAACCGCGCAAGTTGATTTCAATGCCATAATCTTTGACTAGAGCATTATAGAGATGATTAATTACCAGGGCGTTATCTTCATAGCGCGCAAAAAACATCTGCATGGCTCGCTGGCGTACATCGGCATCCGGATGTTGACGCAGGGCGCGTAGTTGGTCACCATTCAGGGTTTGAGTTTTACCGCCAACCTCAAAGTCAAAAGAAAAAGAAGCCACAAGCTCATTATACAGTTTCTGGTGAGCGCTGGAGCCGTTCAGGTCTTTCAGGTTGATGATCTGTTCTTCTTTTTCACTGAGGTTGTAACGAGCATTCTTGCGGAGTTTGGCAATTTTATAAGCGAAGTCGGAGAGTTCCGGAGCTGCTTCAAATTTGGCAAACTGTTCAACGGAAAGCTGGCCCAGTTCGAGGCTGAAGAAAACCAGTAGATTGGAGGTAATAGAAGAGGACTCTTCAATTTTGGCCAACAGGGCTTTGATTTTATCATCAGCAGTATCAACAGCGTACAAGAGGTTGATATACTGACCCAGCCGGTATAACGGGCTACTGATGGACTCCAGTTCTGCGTAGGCTCCCGCCAGGCCAGCTGGTGTTAGATCGCCAAGCTTGCCTTTGAACTGTTCTACAAAACGCTGGGCTTTGGCTCGCCCCTCATCTAAAACAACGCTGATTTTAGGATCATCAAGTCCGCTAAAAAGCTCGTGTAGGTCCCAACGGATGTTTTCTGCTCCAGTAGTTTGTGTACTCATGTGTTTCTCCAAATAAAGATATTTATGTTTTAAATAAGCAAAAATTGATCGATGTGGTTCTGAAACGGCAGCCAGCTTGAGCAACGGCGAAAAACCGATTATTAAATAAGTGTTTGTCTGTTCTCATTATTTATAACCTTCCGTTCAAAGTTGATTCCAAAAATAAGGCACTGACTACAACGCAGAGAAGGTAAAAAAGTTGCACGAGTATGGAATCTGTTTGATTAGTTTGCCGGCAAGATTTAGAACCACAGACGACCCGGGTTTTCTGTTGGTTAATGAAAGTATTTCTTTGTGGCTTGGCTGCTAAAAATATACGAGGATAAAATGACTTCTTCAAAAAGAATAGACCCAAAAGACTTGTTTATGGTATTGATAACCCAGCTTAGTTCCAGTGCCTGGAGTCAATTAGGTGTGAACCCAAATCCCCTTACTGGAAAAAAAGAGATCAACCTGGAAGCAGCAGTGATGACTATTGGCATTCTGGAAGCACTTCTCTTTAAGACAATGGGGAATCTTAATAAAAATGAAGATAAATTCCTGTCAGAATCAGTTCGGGATCTGAAGTTGAGCCTCATTAAGCAATCTGGTAAAAAGCAGTAAAAAACGTATCAAAAAAATTCCTGAAAACAAAAACATCAACGGAGAAACAGATTACAGCCGCTTGTCCAGCATCTCTTTGATCCTTAAAGCGCTGACTGGTTTTACAAAATACCCCAAGGGGTTCAGGGCGTTAATTTTGGCGATGACATCATCATCATGATAACCCGTCAGAAATAAAATCTTGGTATCAAACAAAGCGAGAATCTTTTTTGCTGTTTCAATGCCGTTTATGCCCCCCGGCAGGTTCACATCCATCAGGATTACATCCGGCCTTTCCTTGTCAGCAATAAGCAAAGCCCGATCCGCCCGTGTTGCCAAAGGACAGACCTGGTATCCAAGCTCTTCCAACCCCATTTTTAGGGCCGAAGCTGTGATTACCTCATCCTCTACCAGTAAAACCTTTTTCGTTTTCCCCATTTAAAGCGTCCTTCCAGAAGCTGTATTGCTTGATGTGCCTGAGTTACATATATAGAGAAAAGAAAGCAAAGAAAAATCAACCCGTTAATTAAAATTTAAGTCAGGGATAGTGATGTGGTATTCAAGCCCCGGACTGGTTTTTGAGTTGATCTCGCCGAATAATTGCAATTCAACAATATCCTGAATTATCCGCATCCCTAATGAGGTGGATTGTTCAGGATTCCGCTTTTTTATCAAGCCAATACCATTATCACCAATTTTTAGGTCAAGGCCGCTATTTCCCAAGGGTTTTGCCAACACTCTAATTTGACCATCCTGGTCATCAGGGAAAGCATATTTTAAAGCATTACTCACGACTTCATTGACGACTAAACCCAAGGGAACTGCGAATTGAATATTGATAAAAACGGGTTTAACCTCAAACTTTAAAGTGATCTCACCCGTGGTGGTTTGATAAGCAGCAATCAGGCGATTAACCAATCTTTCCAGGTAAGTATCAAGTCGAATCTCAGCCAGACTTTTTGATCTATAGAGGAGATCGTGAACCATACTCATGCTGGTGATCCGATTAATCATCTCTTTTAGGACTATCTGTGTTTCAGGGTGCTTGGATGTATACCCCTGCATTTCAAGTAGCCCTACGATAACCTGCATATTATTTTTAGTACGGTGATAAACCTCTTTAAGCCAAATGTCTTTTTCTTGTATGGAAGTCTCGAGCTGTTGCTCTCTTTCAAGGAGGGCTGCGGTTTGCTTGAGTAGTCGTGAATCGGATTTAGCGCGGGCCATGGCACCACCGATCTGGTCTGCAAAAATTTTCAGCTTGGCAACATCATCATTATTAAAATAATTTTTTGTGTAGCTTTGAACCGTGAAAAGGCCGATTTGCTGGCCCGCCCAAAAAATGGGCACATAAACAAGCGACTTGCTTTTTCGCTTAACATTTCCGAAAGCAACCAGGCGAGGACCCTGTATATTCTTTTCTCGGTTTAACAGTAATGGTCGAGGAATAAGCATAACATCTTCACGATCCTGGATATCCAGGGGGGTTGTGTCAATGTCAACCTCTCTGGGCTGATTGCTTCCCGGAAAAGTATCTTCGGCATATAAGTTGGTAACAAGATTTTTTTCAAGATTGAACTGGTAAAGAATAAAGGCATCGTGGCTAAATAGTTTTTGTAAAACAGAAGCCGCAATAGAGCCCACTTTCCTGGGTTCTAGAGAAACGGTCAATTCCCGCGCCAGCGATCGCAGTGCCTCACGAAAAGTTTCACTGGCTTTCCGCTCGCTGATATCCCTAGCAAAATAGAGGATACATTGTTTACCCTGCAACTCCATGGCACCCACCCGCAACTCTACTGGAAAGCTGGAGCCATCCTGGCGATTGTGGGTGGTTTCAATGGTGGTAGATGTGTCTGTTTCCGCCAGCATCTGGAGTTGTTTTTGCGAAACTTCTTCTCTAAACCAGGGATTAATGTTTTTGAGATTAGTATTGAGCAGCTCTTCCTCGCTATAACCAAGAGATTGGGTGGCCGGCTGATTAAAGGCTAAAATTGTTCCAGTAAGAGTGGTTACCAAGAGAGCATCCCCGGCATTTTCGATGATACTGCGATACTTTTCTTCGCTTTTCTGCAGCTCATTCTTTTTTGCGGTTAACTCTTCATCTTTTAACGTCCGCACCAGAGCTCCCCCAATCTGGTCTGCAAAGATTTGAATGTTGGGCAGGTCACTCTCAGAATATTTATTATTGGTATAACTTTGAACAGTCAGGACACCGATATTTTTACCTTTCCAGACAATAGGGGCAAAAAGGAGCGAGCGGCTTAAACGTTCAGAGCCAAAAGGGCGACTGCTTTTAAGTGCCTTGAGCTGTTTGGTGGTCCGGTTTCGAACGTGAGCTACTGAGTTCAATTTGAAAAAATCAGCGCGAACATCTGAAAACGCTGTATTTGAAGCAACGAGCTCACGCGGTTTAGAACTTCCCCTGAAAGTGTCTTCAGAATAAATACCAACAATTGTTTTTTTGGATGTGTCAAAATATTCAATAGCAAAGGCGTCAGAATCAAAGAGGGCGCGAATGGCCCGTGCTGCCATTTTGCCAACTTCGTGGAGATAGACAGATGAATTTAGGTCATGGGCCAGTTTCTGGAGTGCTTGCTTGCGCTGGTTAGCAAGCTTTCGCTCGGTGATATCTCTGGCAAAACAGAGAATGTTTTGGCGTTGATCGAATTCGGTCAGGCTGATTCGTAGCTCTACTGGAAAGGTGGCCCCGGCTTTGGTTGTATAGGTGGATTCCAGTGTATGGGATTCATCTCCTGTTTTTAGTGAGGCCAGCTTCTCCCGACTTAAGGTTCTAAAAAAGAGAGGATCAAGATCTCTCATATTTAAAGAGAGCAGCTCTTCTTTTGAAAACCCAAGAAAATGGCAGGCTTGTTCGTTTACCGTGTGGATTTTTCCACTTAATGAAGTCACAAAAACAGCATCACCGGCATTTTCGATGATACTGTGATATTTTTCTTCTTCCCGGGTTAGTTTTCTTTGTTGTTCCTGAAGCAGTTCATCCCTTTGAGCTCGAATAAGGGCCCCTCCAACCTGATCGGCAAACATTTGTAGCAGAGGAAGGTCGGCATCACAATATTTGTTTTGCGTATAGCTTTGCACTGAGATCAGGCCAATATTTTTACTTTCCCAGTGCAGGGGAACAAACAAAAGCGAACGACTCAGGCGATTATTACCAAAAGGAATTGTTTTTATCTGTTTCTTTAGATCTGCAGTCGTTCGATTTTTACAAAAGGCTTTAAAAGAAGGATTAAACCACGCCGGGTCCAATTTTGAAAAAGGAATGCTGTAAGTCTTTACTTCTTGCGGTTTTTGCTTTCCGGGAAAGGTGTCTTCACTGTAAACGCCGAGGACAAGTTGTTCTTCATGGTTATATAGCTCAATAGTGAAGGCATCGCTTTTAAATGTTCGCCGAATCGTTTTAGCGGCAATTTTACTAACTTGATGAAGATCAATAGTATGCATAAGCTGATGAGCCAGTTTACGTTGGGCCAGTTGATGAGCTTCTATCAGGTTTTGTTCTGTTATATCCCGGAAAGAGGTCATGATAGCTGGTTGACCCTCATAGTCAACGCGAACAGCCATGGCTTCAACCTCTCGAAACTCACCGGTTGCAATTATAAATTTTTGACGGGAAAGAGCACTTGGCTGATCTATGAGAAAAAGATTTTTAATACGCAGTTTAGCTTTTTGTAGGGATTCCGGGTGAATGAAAGCAGAAAGAGGAAGACCAATATATTTCGCAGGATTTTTCGCTTTAAAAAAATTCAGGGCGGCCAGGTTGGCATCAAGGATGTTTTTCCCATTATGGACAACAATTGGATCGGGGGAGTAGGTGAATAATTTTTGGTAGCGTTCCTGGGCATTTTTTGTTTCAGTGTAATCCCACATGGTTCCGATAAACCCCGAGACAGCGCCTGAAGCGTCCAGATACCGGGCTTTACGCACCTGGGTATGCCGCTTTTCATTTGAAGCATTCACTAGATCAATGGAATAGTCTTGCCGCTGATTTTTTGTTAAAAGCAAACGATCATCTTTTTCGTACTGTTTGGCAATCTCTGGGGGCCAACATTGACTGACGGTCTTGCCCAGCATTTCCTCTTTTTTCCGCCCAAAAAACTTCAAATAGGCATGGTTGAGCAGAATATACTTACCCTCAACATCTTTGGCGTAAAGCGGCAAAGGTACAGCATCCAGCAAAGCGTTGATTTGGTTTTCCCGGCCTTGTAAAGCCAGCTCTTTTTCTTTGAGTCTATCATACAGGCGGGCATGCTGCAGGGCCAGGGCTAGTCGGGCAGAAAGCAATCCGACCAATTCCCGGGTTTCCTTATCAATACCGTCAATGTTTTTTGAAGCAAAATTGAGAGAGCCTACGACAGAGTCGCCAATTAACAGAGGGATTCGTAAATATGAGTAGATACCATTATCCAGGAGCGTGTGCTCTAACGAGCTTAACTGTTTACGCTTTGATAAATCCTGATGGTAGCTTGGTGTTTTTCTTAAAAAAGTCTTTTTAGCCGATGATTGACTTATCGGCATCAGTGTATTGGAAGAAATGGTTGGAATTGAGTTATCCAGAGTGAAGACTTTAAAGGCACTATTGTTAGCAACCGCCAAAGAAATTGAAACCCTGTCGAAGCTAAAGCGTAACTTAAAAAAGCTAAGGGCCTGGTCTGTGACCCGTTGGATTTCAGGCCAGGATATTTCCTGATCGAACTCTACCATCAAATGAACAGTATCAATGTGTTTTGACATGATATCCCTTTTTGTTTAAGTTACAAATTTCGTTGTCACAGGAGAGTAAAGCAAACATTTAATATTGATGTCCTCGCAAAAAATCCCTCTAGCAGAGATCGCAGAGGCGCAGGGTGTTGATATTAATGAATTTAGATATGTTTGTGATATATGGCTGTGTTTATTGTACTTAGTGTATATTCTATGCTTTCTAAACTACTTTTTGCCGGATCGTCAATGTTTGACGGTTAAAAAAAAGGGGGGTATGGTTTGGATTAAGCTGATTCAGCAATTAAATGCTGCTGAAGAAACAAGGAGAGTGTGATGAAGTTAAAGATTATGGGCATATTGGTTTTGATCGGATTGTTTAACGGCCTGGAAGCTGAAGATGATTTCGGGGCGGCTTGGAATAAATCTGTGTTGGGCGGCATAAATCTGACCCAAACCGGATTTGACAACTGGGTGGCCGGAGGAGAAAGTGCTTATGCCTGGCAGATGAATCTTAACTATAAATTTGTGCAAACCCTGGAAAAGACGACCTGGGCAACCTCAGGAAGGTTTGCTTATGGGGCGAGCAAGACGGGTCAAGCGGACCAACGTAAATCAGCAGACGAAATTAAAGTCGAGAGTGTCTTGACCTATTTGTTGGGTTCCGCGATTAATCCATTTGTGGCGGTAACTGCGGAGACTCAATTTGCTCCAGGATATGATTATAATGCTGCACCGGTGATCCAGATTTCTGCCCATATGGATCCAGGCTATTTTAGGGAGAGCTTCGGGTTTGGATTTGATGTTCGGGAAGGTGTAAATACCCGCCTGGGTTTGGCTTTAAAACAAACCACGACTACAGATTACCCGGCACCTTATGCAGATGATGCAGCTACGGTAGAGGTGGAGACCTTAAGAAATGAAATTGGTGCAGAGTCAGTTACTGACATATCAATAAAAATATCAAAGACAGCTTTCTATAGCTCAAAACTAGAATTGTTCTCGGCGTTTAAAGCGTTGGACGAAACAGATGTAAACTGGGATAATACAATTACCGCGAAGATTAGTGAGCATGTAAATATGAATCTAAACATCAAGCTGATCTACGATAAGGATTTGTCGGTAAAGCGTCAAATTAAACAGGCCATGGCCCTGGGCTTGAACTACACCTTTATCTAAAACAGAATAATAGATAGTTTTAAAAAGCCCGTCCAAAAAGACGGGCTTTTTTGTTTGCATACCGGCTGGTCTTGGATTAACATAGGGTCGCCGAAAGGCAGACACCCTTCATACTAACCAAAGAAGAAATGTTCGATCTAAGTAGCTACAACGTTTGGGTTGTTGAAGCATTAGGTTTAAGCTAATGATCGGTTTGTTTTTCAGGCAAAAGTGCTTCTTTTAACAAAGAGAGGTAAAATTAATCAAACAGCGAACAGGGTAGCAGTTTTATCTTCATGATATAACTCACCCAACAAGAAAGGAAACATTATGTTTCAATTAAGACGTATCCTTTTAAGTGGCCTGGTGGCGCTTTTGATGGTAGGAATGGTAACAGCTGGAGATGTAGTTGGCGATGCAGAAAATTCACCAGGAAGTATTGATGGTGGAGTGGGCTTTTACACGGGCACGTGGAATACAGCGCATACTATTTGCACTCAAACTTCAGCCACAGAATGTTTTAGACTCTGGATTGATTGGGATCTGACCTGGATAAAAAACCTCTTCAATTAGCTAATGAAACAACCGGGCGGGGTTTACCCCGCCCAAAAAAAGGATACGAGTAATGCCAAGAGTTATCTGCTTAATTTTGATGTGTACAGCTGTAGTGTTTGGAGAGTTCGAGGTAATACCAATTAACGGAAAATTATCAGGGGACACGAAAGACATTCTTTGGCCAGTATTTTCAAACGGGTCAATTTCTATAAGTGAAAATGAAGTCGTAATTCCAGACGGGACACAGTTGTATGTACAGAGTCGCTTTGCACCATATGAGAACACTCAAGTAAACTTAAAAAGACATAAGAAAGATTCCTTTACTGTTTATGAACTTAGTGTTAGTAAAGAAATCTATTGGTATACAGTATTGGCTGGAGATGGCAGATATTATCTGTTTAAGAAAAGCAGGGGAACAGGGATGGTCTTTGGACCAGTACCCAAGCATGGACTAGTTGACAGAATGTTTATAATGCCAGACAACACCTTGCTAGCAACTGGAGCCTACAGACCAAAGTATGTGAAATATTTAGATTTGTATGATGATGAATCACAAGGTGTCCAAACACAGTTATCAAAAGATATGTTTATGGAGCTATATAATAATTACAAGGCTTTCACCTTGGCGCTTTATGATAATGAAATATCATTAATCGACTCAGGAAATGTTATTAATAGAACAGGAGAAAATGCCCAGGTTTTTGAAAGACTGTACATTAATCATGTAGTAGATGTAACAAATGAAGGAATTATATTTTTGATTGATAATGACGATGGATATAGAATTGATGAATATGAGAGAATAAATAAATTCTCACAGTCTTTAAAGATCGACAATAAAAACTTTATATGAATTCATAAAGATTAATATGAAAACTATTTATCAAAACATCGAAAAAGGGCAGGCTCATATTCTGTGCCGTATTGTCTGTACAATAAAGGAAACTATATAATAACCAGCTTTTTTCAAAACCCTGAATGGAGAGGTCCTGTCGAGGGTCCATATTATTATGACATCATAAATTTGCAAGGTGAACTGGTTTCGTCTGGTACGTTAGATTATCCAATTATAACTGAAGACAATTGTGAAAAAATATTTCTGTTTGTAAAAATTGAAGGGGGCTGGTTTGAAGATGATGAGGTGTTTCTGGTTGGGGTTACGATCGAGGATATCATAAAAGGCGTTATCTCAAAGGGCTCTATTGATGAAAGTGTTGCTCGGTTCAAAGAAGGGTAGGTCAAATATGAAAAATTACTCAGGGCAGAAAAAATATTTCATTAAAGGGTTAGAGATAACACGCTGGTTGACATCTGTTGGCTTTTTCTTCCTTGCATTGATGAAAACAAGAATATTATTAAAGTTTGGGCTGGAGCCATATGAGTTGGTGGTAAGTATAGTGGGGTTGCCTTTGTTTGTCAGTTATTATGGGATAGTTGCGATTATAATCGAGTTTAGTCTTGCGATTGGCTTGTGGATTAAAAATTTATATGCTGTGACAATTATATTCGCAGGAAGCCTTACTCTTGGAGGAGTTATTATTAGCGTTGCATTTATCATGTTTAAATTAAATGCAGAGTGTGGATGTGGCCTGTTGGGTGATAGTGAATGGGGGTTGTTAATTCAAAAATTACTTATCATCATCATTTTAGGAGTGCTTTATAAAAGTAAAAATAGAATATTTACAAATTACCGCTAACAGGAATACACCCATACGCAACCATAAGCAACGATAACACCACCATACATATCACAAAAAATTAATATTTACGCGTATTAAAAATGTTTAAGGTTGCACAAAAAATAAAGTTCACGCAACAGTCAAGCACTGCCTCGGTACTTATTCAATTAGAACGAGCCGATCAAAAAGAGTTTTATTCTGTTTTAACTTCTCTTCGTTTCCATAG
>JAOZSM010000263.1 GCA_029939675.1 Fidelibacterota bacterium | reverse complement strand
TGTTGATTTCATTTCTAGAGCTGCATCGTTTTGTCAGTTGCATCCATGGCATCCAGAATGGGACAAGCACCACTGGGACCCGTCCCATAAATATAGTCACTTATGTGAACAGGGGCTATATTTATAATTATCATTATTTTACGCCTCTGCGTTCTCTGCGAGAGGAACTTTTTGCAGGATCGTCATAATTGACTTTCGCTCTGAAAAACATTTAGATAGCGCAGCAATGAATTTACTTGCGGGAATATATATTAAGTTATACAACATATGGCATATAAGTGTCTATAAGTTGGTATAAATGATAATTGCAAAAATCGATGACCATATTTGTAATAAATTTGGCAATGTATTATATTCTTTATATTAATAATTGCTTTTACGTGCATTTATTTTATTATCAGCGCATGCGTATATGCGTATATGCGTATATCAACGATTCCCGGGAAGGTTCACAACTATGCAGGATTTAACTGGAATGCACGCCGCACTATGTCAGGCTATCGCAGACACCAATCGCATTTCTATCCTTTATGCTTTGCAGGATGGTCCCTGTAATGTTAATGAACTGGTAAAACGTTTGGACCTACCCCAAACAACCATATCAAGACATCTTAAAATTCTCAGAGAACAGTCGCTCGTGAGCACCCAGCGAAAGGGTTCCTTTATCTATTATGCCCTCATTTACAAGCGGATTATCCAAGCTCTGGATATCATGCGGTCGGTCAAACTGGATATCGTAAAACGTGAACACAGTTTGATTCAAAGTAATGATCCAGCATAACCCTCCATCCAGTGACATGAAAAATATGACCCCATTGATCAATATCAACTCAAATAAAATTGCGATGTTCCAATCGCAGACAGAGGCCAAATGAGAAATCGAAAATATTCCTGGCTAATGGGACTTACCATTACCATTGCTGTGATCATTCTCCCCATTATCATTGCCCTACCTGGCAAAGTGATTTTACAGGATGATCCTCAAAGTCAATTACCCCAAATACTCCAACATGTTGATCACACTGCATTGATGAAGGGTCCCTATAAATCCGGGTCAGAGGTCACCCAGGCCTGCTTAGTCTGTCATCCAGACGCGGCTGATCAGGTCATGCATACGTCCCATTGGACCTGGGAAAGTGACTCAGTTTATTCACCTGATCACGATCGCAAGGTGACCTTGGGTAAAAAGAATGCCCTTAACAACTTTTGTATCAGTATCGAAAGCAATTGGCCGGCCTGTACAGCCTGCCACGTCGGGTATAACTGGGAAGACGCATCATTTGATTTCACGAATCAGGAAAATGTGGATTGTCTGGTTTGCCATGATCATTCCGGCTCCTATAAAAAAAGTAAAAAAGGCCTGCCGGCAGAAGGTGTAGATCTGGCGGTTGTCGCTCAAAGTGTTGGCTCCCCGACCCGGGAGAATTGCGGTGGTTGTCACTTTGATGGAGGAGGTGGAAATGCAGTGAAGCATGGTGATCTGGATGAAAGTCTAAAATTTCCCAATGAGCAACTTGATGTACATATGGGCCGTTATAACTTTCAATGCATTACCTGCCATACTGCCCAGGACCATAATATTAAGGGACGCTCCTCCTCAGTGAGTGTGGACAAACTGGCTCTTGATAATCAGGTGACCTGTACTGATTGTCATAACGAAACGCCTCATACCGATCAACGTCTCAATGAACATGTATCAGCATTGGCCTGTCAGGCTTGCCACATTCCCTCCATGGCTCGCAAGTCAGCCACAAAAATTCACTGGGACTGGTCAACAGCCGGGCAGGACATACCTCAGAGTCCACACCAATATCTTAAGATCAAAGGATCCTTTACATATGAAAAAAATCACATACCAGAATATGCCTGGTATGATGGAACGACTCGTCGTTATCTAAAGGGGGACTTGATTGATCCGACGATTCCAACGCCATTCAACCCTCCCAATGGGGATATTTTTGATAAGCAGGCCAAGATTTGGCCCTTTAAAGTTCATCGCGGCATGCAAGTCTATGATACAGAATATAATTACTTCCTATTACCTAAGACCGTTGGCCCTGGTGGGTATTGGACAGATTTTGACTGGAAACAGGCTCTGGAGCTCGGGTCTCAGACATCTGGGTTGGCCTTTTCGGGGAAATTTGATTTTGCTCCTACGACCTTTCACTGGACAACCACTCACATGGTCGCGCCCAAGGAGGAAGCCCTGCGCTGTACTGAATGCCACAGTGAAAATGGACGTCTGGACTGGACTGCTCTGGGTTATGATGGAGACCCAGTAACCTATGGTGGACGTGAATTCATGCAGAAAACCACCTATTTATCCTATGAGGAGCGTCCATAATGAAAAGCTCACAACAAGCTATCCTGAGACTAAGAGGTTCAATACGTGCCATACTAATGGTGGCAGTTTTACTACTATTGGCTACCGGATCAATGGCCAAAACTCCTTCACTCCACCCCATCTTCCCCATGTTGGATGAGAATGGTCAAAATGTGCTAAATTCAGGACAGGCCGTTTCCACTATGCAAACCTGCGGGAGTTGCCACGATACTCGCTACATCGCCGGTCACAGTTTCCATGTTGATGCCGGATTGAACGCCATGGCAGCCCCTGGGAGCTTTGAAAACGGACACCCCTGGGACACCAGTCCCGGCTATTTCGGAAAATGGAGCCCCCTGACCTATCGAACCCTATCACCAGCAGGTGAACAAAACCCGGATATGGATCAGGCTGAATGGATCCGAACATTGGGTTATCGTCATGTTGGCGGTGGACCTGCTGAACTGAACCAGGCCGGAAAAAGGCTGACCATCTCCGATTCAGAGACATGGAACTGGGAGAAGTCAGGTGTGGAGGAGATGAACTGTTTCCTGTGCCATATTGCAGCCCCTGACAATGCCTCTCGGGTTCAGACCCTAAAGCAGGGAAACTTTCGTTGGGCTAATACTGCAACTTTACTCAACAGTGGAATCGTTGAAGCCCATTCTGACAGTTTTTCCTGGTCACCTGTGGCTTTTGATAACACGGGCAATCTTAAACGCGAATATTTAACGATCCAGGATCCAAGCAATAGTAATTGCGGGCAGTGTCATGGCCTGGTATATACCGCTGGGGATGCACCAGCTAACTTGAGTTCCTGTGATTGGAATACAGCCACCACAGGTGAAATCATCGCACCCCAACGGATTAATCGAACGGGGTTAAATATTAGCAAGAAAGAACAACTCAGCCGTTCCTGGGATGTCCACGCCGAACGCGCGGTAAAGTGTGTGGATTGTCATCCATCTGTTAATAACCCGGTCTATTTCCAAAAATCTGAAAAACATCGTTTGGAACATCTTACTTTTGATGCGCGTCGTATTGATGTTGAGGATTTTCTGTATCGTCCCTCTCATAATTTTTCTAAAGGTCCCAATAGTCAGAATGGTTCAGAAGGATTTTCTGAATCTAATATGAGACGTTGTGAGGGCTGTCATGATCCGTATGCAGTTCACAACTGGCTCCCCTATAAAGATGCACACTTTGCCAAAGTCAGTTGTGAATCCTGCCATATTCCAAAGATGCATGCACCTGCTTATGAGCAAGTCGACTGGACAGTCCTCACCCTGGACCGGGAAGCAGCCCATGTCTGTCGTGGAGCTAATGGTGATCCACGTGATATCAGAACACTAATTGAAGGATTTGACCCTATCCTCTTACCCCGTGACCGGGTGGAAGGTGGTCAGAGTCTGAGTACTTACAATCTAGTCTCATCCTGGTATTGGGTTCATGGTTCGAACCCCCGCCCGGTTCGTATAGAGGACCTGGAAAAGGTCTATTTTAAGGGTGAGCACTATCATCCTGAAATCATGGAACTGTTTGATAGTGATGCCGATGGTGAACTCAGCCCTCTGGAATTGCGCCTTGATTCGGAAACCAAGCAGGCTCTCATCCAGCAACGCCTCATGGCTCTGGGGCTCAGCGAGGTTGAAATTCGCGGAGAAATCCAGCCCCATAAGATCAGTCACGATGTAACCAACGGGAAATGGGC
>JAOZSM010000063.1:5990-14972 GCA_029939675.1 Fidelibacterota bacterium | reverse complement strand
TACAGGCTCTTCTACAACAACTTCTGCAACCTTTTCTTCCTCAACAGGGGCAGTTGCTTCAGCAACTTCCTCAGTTTTTTCTTCAACTGCTTCAGTTGCTGCTTCAGCAACTTCTGCTGTTGCTTCTTCTTTTACTGCTTCAACTACAGTTTCTTCTGTAGCAGTTTCAGTAGTTTCCTCGACTGGCGTCGTCTCGACGGTGTCTTGGGGTTCAGCAGATACTTCAGTCGCTTCTTCTACTTCTTCGACTTTGGCATCCATGTCTTGTTTCTTGGTCATTAAGTTTCCTCCATTTGACTTCGCTGTCTCCACCCTGGAGACAATAAATTCTATTTGATCTTCGATACTTAAACTGGTGGTATCGAGAGTAATCGCATCATCGGCCGCTTTCATGGGGGCCAGTTTACGCTGGGCATTATGCTCATCTCGGGCCAGGATCTCTTTTTCCAGTTCTTCAAGTGATTTTTCAATCCCCTGTCTGGCAAAATCCTTCTGACGACGTAAAGCCCGAACTTTCACATCGGCAACCATATAAATTTTAATCTCGGCATCAGGGAAAACCACTGTACCAATATCACGCCCCTCCAGAACCACATCCTGGGATTCAGCTACTTCACGTTGAAGTCCCAGCAAACGCGCCCTGACACTGCCTATTGCACTAACATCAGCTACCAGATCAGTCACCTCAGGCGACCGAATCTGCTCAGCAAGTAATTGACCGTCCAGATATAATTCCTGGACAGCATTGCTGAAATCGACCCGAAGATCAAGTTCATCCAGTAGAATCTGCAATTTTTCTGGTTGAGCTAAATCTAATTTTTCGTTGATTATTTTCAGGGTGATAGCCCGGTACATGGCACCGGTGTCGATATGACGAAACTGCAGTTGCTCAGCTACGCCCTGGGCGGTGGAGCTTTTTCCTGAAGCTGCAGGACCATCGATGGCAATGATCATATTTCAAATAACCGTATTTTGCTTAATAATATTTTTCCAGGTCCTCTCAAAGCGGCGCAATATAGACGGCTGCACATGCGAACACAACCTTGAAGAGCAGACCTAAATAATTGAATTTTATATCGCAGAATGTTCTGTGCTAGTCCTAAATAGTGTCTGTCCTTAATGTCTGAAAACAAACCGTTGAAACGGTTATTCCTAAAAAAACCGAATCAGAAACCCACGACTTAAGCGGCTGCTATGCACTTAATGATGATTGTAACCATTTTAATGGTTTCCTGTATTTTTGGAAATAGCAACTTTATAGACAGACACTAAATAGACGTCCTTAAGTCATGGATAAGATCCCGAATAATTATATACTTCAAGAGTCAAACCAGACCATCATATTCAGGGAGCAACTGTATGCCTTGTATAAATCCGTAGTGTTTGTCAACGCTATTTTATGCGATAGCCCATGTCTTCATATTCAAGGACCCAATTCACGATAAGCCCAATATCCATGCGCTGAGTGCCCCCCAGAAAACGTCGGTTTCTGAAATAATAGGACGAGTAATCCTGTTTGGTCTCTTTCTGCATATCTGTACTCAGAGCAGTCAAACGATCCTGCCATTGCTTCACATTTGAAACGCGTAGGTCCAGCCACCCCCCACTGGTCCACTTCTCAATGTTTTCAGGCGTAACCTCCAGGACAGTCTGCCCTTCAAAGTTCGGTTCAGACATATCAGGACCCCGTAGAAAAGTCTTACCATCTTTAAGCAAAATGGGTGTGCCTACAGAAAGAATGGTTGACCGCAATTCCTGATTTTCAAGAATTTCATTTTCTATCTCAGTGGCTAACTCCTCGGCATCAGCTGACATTACAGCTTCAATATTTCCCCGCAGCTGTTTAAGAATGTAAACTTCATAAAGCAGTTTTGTGAGACGAGGGGGCCCCAAAAGCTCAAAAGCCACACTGTCTTTACCAGTCTCTTCTTCCAGCGCTTCCATCTTTTCAAGAGCGTCTTTGCGAATGACACCTGCGCGATATGATGGCGAAAGAACAGATCCATCCAGACTGGAAATAATATCATTACCTGTGTTGCCACCCTTGATCTCCAACAAAGTCAAGTCAGCAATTTCTTCAGGTGTCACAAATTCCATCTGGCCTTCACCAGTAAGCACTGAAAATTCACCAGCAGAGAAATAACCGTTTTCACCAGCATCGATATAGACTGATTCCAGATAATTGTCTCCCAGACGTTTCCAGGATTCCTCAGGAGCTTTAACAAGTTCCTGACCAAGGGTAGTGGCCGTTCCTGGAAGAGCATCATACAAGGGGATATGACTTCCCCGACGAACCACTTTTCCAAACCCGATCTTTTTCCAGGCGATGGCAGCAGTAGGCTTGATCTCTTTAATAATGGGAGCATGGGGTGTTCGACCCAATAACCATAGCAGCATTGTTTGAGCTCCAGCCAAAGAAGACTTACTCATGAGCATCTTGGATGGTTTGTCCTCTGAATGAGTATACGGAATATTGAAGCCCATTCCGCCAGTTCCACTGGTTCCGACCTTGAGATAAAGTCTGGTTTCTGCCACGCGCATGCTTTCGATCAAAATCTGGACATGCCTGATAAGTTGAGGAAGGTAAAGAGTTGAGATCATCCGCTCTACTGTCTCAATCAGTGTATCTTTAGAAGTGTCACCCTGCCGAATCTGGTCGATCTCTGCTCTTAATTCAGCAACAATCTGATATACATTTTGATAAGCAAAGACAGTGGCAGTGTTTATACAATCAATCAGAATTTGTGGTTTATGAGTATCCATGACCTGGAATAGTTTTGAACTTTGGACAACATCTGATCCAAGATCATCATAGATATCATGGATCAGCAATTCGACCTGTTCCTGTTTAGAGTAAATCTCAGCTTTGGATAAATTCGAGAGCTCATCGCGGACAAAGAGATCACCATGGACTGATATAATTTTTGTACCCTTATTCAAGGGATGATTCTCAAGAATTGCGCGGATCTCTTCAGCCTCATTTTTGCGTAAAGATGTTACCACCAATTCTGATGGTTGTTCTTCTAATAACTGCTTCGCAATGGCCGAGCCTACCAGGCCCCAACCACCAAAGATCATAATCCGTTTACCCTTGATATCCATTTGCCAATTCCTTCAATTTTGTAATCTCAGTTGAGGACAATTCTCGATACTTCCCCAGGGCAAGATCATCCACCCTTAAAAAAGCAAACTGCTCTCTGTGCAGTTTCACCACCTTGTGTCCAAGAGCCATAAATATTCTTTTAATCTCGCGTTTGCGTCCTTCCCTTAGCACCAATCTTACATCAGTGTAGCGATCGGTATAACTATGATCAAGAACCTGGGCAATTGCAGGAGTCTTAGCTTCAATATTTATGCCAAGCGGTAATCGTTCCAGGTCATCCTGACTAACCTGTCCCAATACACGCACTGCGTAAGTCTTGGGGATCTGAAACTTGGGGTGAGTCAGACTGTAAGCCAGATCGCCATCATTGGTCAACAGGATGACACCCGTCGTATCATAGTCTAAACGCCCAACGGGATAAATGCGATCCTGTACGGGTATCAGATCAATAATTGTCGTTCTGCCATAGGGATCATTGGTGGTGGTGATGACTTGAGCCGGCTTATTCAGCAGATAGTAGTGATGATGCACTTCCAATTGAATACGACTACCCTGAAACACTACGATATCTTGCTCAAGCTGGATCTGAACGGCCGGATTTTTTTCAATTCCACCATTCAAAGTCACCAGGCCTCTTTGAATCAGATCATCACAAACCCGCCGTGAACCGAGCCCGGCCTTAGCAAGGAAGCGGTTAAAGCGCATGGAATTGGAAAGGATCTCAGACATATTCAATTGGTTTTGTAGAGCCGAAATCCCGCCTGCAATGGGAATTTCGACATGCTACGTCCCATTATATCAATTCCCTTTGATCCTCACTGAGAATATCTTCAACTTCTTTTAACTTGGGCAGATCCTGGACAGAATTCAGTCCGAAATACTGTAAGAACTCAGGACTTGTTCGGTATAATAGTGCGCGACCCGGTCCCTCCTCGCGTCCCCTGATCTCCAATAATTTTCGATCTAAAAGAGTCCGCAATGATGAATCTGAGCTAACCCCTCGGATGGCTTCAATATCATTGCGTGTTACAGGCTGACGATAGCTCACGATAGCCAGTGTTTCCAGGGCGGCTTGAGAAAGGCGCAATTTTCCAGCTTTAGTAAAAAGCCCCTTGATATATACCTCAAACTCAGCCTTGGTTACCAGCTGAAACCCTCCGGCCACTTCTTTGATCAAAAAAGCACGCTCAGATCTTTCGTATTCAGCCTGTAGCTCAGCGATAATATCCTGGAGTGGCAAGGTTGCTTTATCATCGCCCATACAAGCCTTGAAACGTGTTTCAGTCAAAGGCTCCGGGCTTGCAATCAATAGTGCTTCTACGATCTGAGTTAATTCTTTAATGTCCAAATTCAGTACCTCTTGATAAAATTAGATCATCAAATAATTCTGTCTGTTTGACCCGTAACTGCTGACTACGCAGCATTTCCAAAATAGCCAGGAAGGTGACCACGATAATCAGCCGAGACTCGAACTGTTCCAGCAAACTGGAAAATCGCAGGCTTTTATTGGCTTGCAAAAGTCCGCTTAAGAAATCCACTTGTTCAGTCAGGGTGACTTCTTCAACAGCAACAGAGTGCATGACCGGTTCTTCATAATTCTTGAGCAAATACTGAAAGGTCAACATGATGTCGTATAGTTTTACGTCTTCAAGCAGGGCCGTTTGATCTTCCTGTTGGGGATTCCAGGTTACCGGAATATGATAGTAGTGTGGGCGTTCCTGTTGTTCAATATTTCCGAAGACGCTGGCGGCTTCTTTATAGCGTTTATATTCCAGCAGCATATTCATCAGTTCAGTCCGCGGATCTTCGATTTCGTCATCGCTATCAGCTTCTACCGGGAGCAGCATGCGTGCTTTGATCTTCATCAAAGTAGCTGCCATGAGAATAAAATCACCAGCAGAATGCAGCTTCAGTTCTTTTGCCAAATCCACATATCTGAGGAAATCTTTGGTGATTTGCGCAATGGGAATATCATAGATATTCAGTTCATCACGCTTGATCAGAAACAATAACAGGTCCAGAGGACCTTCAAACATTTCCAGGTCAATACGATGAGCTTTAAGGGTCATCAAGAGCGTCCAGCTGGTACGAATCCTATCTTACGATAGACCTTACTCAAGGTTTTTGTTGCTAGATAACGGGCTTGACCAGCTCCCTGGTCCAGGATATCTGTGAGATAGCCTTTTTCTCCGATGATCTTTGAGTAACGCTGTTGAAATGGCTCCAAAAAAGCCACTAGAGAGTCTGCTAATTCCCCTTTAAGGACACTATACTGCTGACCCTCAAATTGGTTAGCAACTGCCTCAAGACTCATGTCATTCAAAACTGAAAAGATAGTCAGCAGGTTACCAATACCTGAATGGTGGAGCGACTCCGGGGTGATCTCACGGGCTGAATCTGTCACAGCACGTTTAATCTTCCGCCTCAGTACATCAGGAGGATCAAGCAGAGAGATATAATTATTCTCATTTGTATCAGATTTAGACATCTTCTTATCAGGTTCCTGCAAGCTCATTATGCGAGCACCGGCTTTAGGGATAAAGGGTTCGGGAACTTTGAAGGTGGGGCTGTAGGTATTGTTAAAGCGATTGGCAATATCACGGGTCAGTTCCAGATGCTGCTTCTGGTCAGCTCCAACAGGAACCAGGTCGGTCTGATACAACAGAATATCGGCTGCCATAAGTGCAGGATAAGTATAGAGCCCTGCATTGATATTATCCCCATGGCGCTGAGACTTATCCTTGAACTGGGTCATCCGATTCAGCTCACCCATATAGGTATAACAATTCAGCACCCAGGAAAGCTCAGCATGTTGCGGAACATGGGATTGAATGAAAATAATGTTTTCATCAGGATCGATCCCGGCCGCCAGATATTGCGCAGCAAAAGAGAGACATCGATTGCGTAGGTCTGCTGGTTTTTGACGCACGGTAATGGCATGCATATCCACAACAATAAAAATGCCCAGATAATCCTGTTGTAAGTTGACCCAGTTGCGCATGGCACCAACATAGTTACCCAAGGCCAGATGACCTGAGGGCTGGATACCTGAAAGTAAAATTGGTTTTTTGTCTTTTTGTAGTTCACTCATAATTAAGAATATTCTGCTCTAAATGATACGGATGGTTTTGGTAAATATCTTGGCATATTTTTCAATATAAAGGTCGGTGTGATCAGGATTAATACTATTCAGTTTCACAAAACCGGAGGCATGGATAAAAGCTCCTTCACCCAGAGAAATAGCCACGTGGGTGATCTTATTGGGTTTCTCTGAAAAGAAGATCAAATCTCCAACCTGCCAGGATTCATAATCAGCTTCAACTGCCTGACCTGTTTCCGCCTGCTGATAAGCATCCCGGGGTAGTTTAATTCCATTAATCCCGAAACAAGTCTGGGTAAAGCCTGAACAATCAAAGCCCTTGGGAGAACGGCCGCCCCAAAAATACTGGATTCCCAGAAAGCTAAAAGCAGTTTGGACCAGTTGTTCAATATCAATCGCTCCAATCAAAGAGCGAGGATGATCAATCACCCACCCGGTGAGACCATCAGGTAATAGAATCTGGACCCAGCCATGGCGATGTTCCAAAACCGGTAAACCGGACAGCATGGTTACATCGCGAATCGTCGTAGACTGCAGATCGGGACTTTGATAGATCCAGGAAATCAGATCGGCGGAATAGAAAAAATCATGATCAGTCCAATTAACGGGCTTCTCAACCACAAACGAGCGAGCTACCCAGCCTTCATATTGATCTTCCTGCCTGACCCGAATCCAGTCACCCTGATCTTCAAGAACTTCCAGAGTTTCAGCCAGATGGGTCTGAGAGATCGTCTCAGATGTATATTTTGCTTCCCGGTAAATAAATGCAATACTAACATTTGTTAACAATTTTTCAGCCAAATCGCCCCTCCTTTGCGAGGCGGAATTTAATCGGCGATTCAGGTGAAACAAGAGTTGACGGCTTCGTAAAAAGTATATGACCGAATATGAAAATCACCCTAACATCAATAAATATAGTCATTTATGCGAATACGGGCTATGTCCTTAATTATCAACACTTTGCGTCTATGCGTTCTCTGCGAGAGGGACTTTTTGCGGGATCGTCAAGAGTTGCGAGCCCAGCCCAATCACACATATCACTTGTTTGACTACCACAGGTGCCATGCTGACAATGCAGACGTTTTAAAATTCCGCTTGATCTTAGCTGTGAAATGTATGGGATAGAGAGAATTTGTTTGCCCTCCATCCGGCTTTACAGTAAATAGTCGCCATGTTGAACGATGATTCTAAATGCGCCATCCTTTTTGGGGGGAGTACGTACAATCTGATCTTTGCTGCCCACTTTGTTGTGATTGGCCCTAACTATTAATTTTTTCATATTAATTACTAATTATTACTTCCAATAAATGGACCCACTAGCCCTCTCTACTGCAAAACAACGCCTTCTTGATCAACTCCATAACTTATATGATGACCTGAAAGGTTCAGACACATCCCAGGTCGTTCGTTGTGAAGTGGAAGTTAATGACATAACTGCCATGCAATGGTTAGCCTGCCAGTCAGCACCAATAAAAACATACTGGGCTAATCGAAATCAGGAATTTAAAATGGCTGGTGTTGGGATCGCTCATGAGATCTCGGGGCAGAATACACCAGATCTGAATGAACTTTTCCAGGAGTTACGATCCCTACTCAGCCCTAAATATCCAGACCTCCGTTATTATGGAGGTTTCCAATTCGATCGAGGAAGCCAACCGGCTCCTGAGTGGGCCAGTTTTGGGGCATACCGCTTTATTATTCCACAGTTTGAGCTACACCGTTCCGCTTCAGGTACCTTCCTGATCTGCAATTATCATTACCAGGCAGGCCAGGATAATGACATCAGTAATCTGATTGAACAACTGAATGAAATCCAGTTTGAACTCACCTTGAGTGAATGGGGTGAACGGGCCGTCCTACATCGCCAGGATGTTCCTAATCAAAAAAGCTGGGAGACATCCATCAAAACTGCCCTGGATGAAATGCATGCAGGTAAGTATGATAAAGTTGTTTTGGCACGCAAAGCAACTCTGATTCTGAATGACCGGCTGGATCCAGATGCTTACCTCCTGCGCTTGCGTAGAATGTCAGAAGAGACTTTTAACTTCTTTTTCCAGACTGATAAGAACCATGCTTTCCTGGGGGCTACTCCAGAAAGACTTTTTAGGAGGCAGGGCCGGACCATCCACACAGAAGCAATCGCCGGAACCCGTCCCAGAGGAAAAACCACTCGCGAGGATGAACGTTTTACCAAGGCTTTGCTCAACTCTGATAAAGAATTACGTGAACATGCTATTGTAGTAGACATGATCGGGAATGTGCTGGGTAAACACTGTGAAGATCTTAGCGTAGATGAAGAGGTCCAGATCACCCGTCTTTCACATGTTCAGCATCTCTGCAAACATTTTGTCGGTGAATTGAATGTTGATACCACAGATGCCAACCTCATCACTGACCTTCACCCAACGCCAGCCATAGGTGGCTATCCCACCGATCTCGCTCTGGAAGCCATCGCCAAACTGGAACCATTCAACCGCGGCTGGTATGCAGCTCCTATTGGTTATATCGGCTACGACTACACTGAATTCGTGGTCGCCATTCGATCCGCCCTGATCGAAAAGGAGCGGATTTCACTCTACTCTGGTGCCGGTATTGTCCCTGGATCTGACCCGGATGAAGAGTGGCAGGAGATCGAAGACAAGATCAGTAAGTTTCTCAAAGCCCTGGATTTATAATTATACCATATTTGACAGCTTCGCAAAAAGTATATAACAAAACATCAATATCTACAGTCACTTATATAAACACAGACTATTCCCATAATTATCAACACTTTGCG
>JAOZSM010000063.1:0-5890 GCA_029939675.1 Fidelibacterota bacterium | reverse complement strand
CGGGATCGTCAAATTTACGAAAACATTTAAGGCTTTTCTGAATACCGGGGTTCCGCGTTGCTCAGAATGACCATCATGATTAGATTGGATGCAATGTACCCTACTGAAAAAACACACGCCTGGAGCTTACGCCGCAGATGACAAACAATCTGGCTGTGAGCGAATGGATCATTGAAGACCTGATCCGCCGGGGTATTACCCGGTTTGTGATCTCGCCAGGTTCCAGATCTACGCCACTTACAGTTGCTGTTGCCCACGATCCGAAGGCTCAGACAACAGTTCATTTTGATGAGCGGGGAGCAGCCTATTTTGCTCTGGGATACGCCAGAGCCACTGGTAAGCCAGCCGTCCTGATCTGTACTTCCGGAACTGCAGTGGCTAATTATTTTCCAGCCGTTGTGGAAGCCTCCATGGATAATATTCCCCTGATCATCCTTAGTGCTGATCGACCTCCGGAACTCATTGATGTGGGTGCCAATCAAGCCATTTTTCAGGATAATATTTATGGAACTTATCCCCGGTTGTTCAAAAATCTAGCTCCACCTGATGCAGATACAACACCTGCACAGATTCTGGCTGAGGTGGATGATCTCCATACCTTTGCTACCGGGATAAGACCAGGACCGGTACATCTGAATTGTCAATTCAGGGAGCCATTATTGCCGGAGCCAAATCCTGTAACAACAGACAATAAAGACGCCCGGACTGAAAGTCCTTCGCCCCTGGCCAGGGAGACACTGGCGAGAATTGCACCAGAAAAACTAGCTCCAATTCTTGAAAAGATGCTGCTCTGCAATCGCGGCTTAATAATTGTTGGGCGGAGGGTTAACAATAAGCATAATGATGCTATTCTTAATTCTGCCAAAGCATTGAAATGGCCCGTACTACCTGATGTTCAATCAGAAATTCGGTTTACAAATCACCCAAATGTATCAAATCATTTTGATCTGGCACTTTTAAAGGATGAACTTTCCTCACAAAAACCGGAGATGATCATCCATCTAGGCGGTGCTTTCACATCAAAGCGACTCCTAAATTATCTCAACGATCCCGATATATTCTATGTATCTCTCAAGAGAACCCCGGAACAGATCGACCCCAATCACCAGGTTGATGTTGCCTTGCAAATGGAAATTGACACTTTTTTTCAAGCCCTTGAGATCACAGAAAAGGGGGGCAATCAAACCTGGTTAACCGCATGGCAACAAGCTGAAAGAAACCTGTCAGCAATTGTCATGAACCAAATGGAGCAGACTTCTGACCTAAACGAACCGGGTATCAGTTATCACCTATCTAAATTGATCCCTCAGAATCATTCTCTCATGCTTGCCAACAGTATGGCCATTCGGGAGATGGAGATGTTCGGATCAGTCAATCAGTTTAAGAGCCAGGTTTTCGCCAATCGCGGGGCAAGTGGAATCGATGGATTGTTAGCTACTGCAGCCGGGCTTCAGGCCGGTACCGATAAACCCCTAACCCTCCTTATTGGTGATCTAGCTGCGCTCCATGACCTCAACTCACTGGCGTTTATCCAACAATCCCGGTATCCCATAATAATAGTTCTGATCAATAATAACGGTGGTGGTATCTTCAATTTTCTACCGGTCGAGTCAGAAACCGATGTCTTTGAGACCTACTTTGGGACGCCCCACGACCGGACTTTTGAAAATGCCGCCAAAATGTTCGCTCTAGACTATGCTAAGCCCGTGAATATGAGTGACTTTCAACAGCTGTATTCCCAAGCTGCCCGGGGCACTCAATCCATAATTATTGAACTCCTCACCGATCGATATGAGAACCACAAACTTCATCTGGAAATTTTCAATCTTATCCGTGGCTCCTGAAAAAACAAAATTCAAGTGGTACCTGCAGATTCTGGGCAACAGGAGCGGGCTCCCTCTGCTCTGGCTGCATGGATTTATGGGCGCTGGAGAAGACTGGGAAGCTCTCGTTGCTGAACATTTTTCGGAATACTGCAATATTTTAGTTGATTTACCCGGCCATGGATGTTCAATCATTTTTGATGAATCCAGTTATTCCAGCATATTGGATAACCTCAAGGAACAATTAACAGTAATGGGGATAGCTGCTTTTATTCCCATTGGCTATTCCATGGGCGGACGCATCGCACTACACCTGCAACAACGATTTCCACAGAGTATCCCGGCTCTCATTGGGCTATCCATGGCACCGGGTCTAAAAACTGACCAGGAGCGCCAACAACGGAGACAAGCTGACACTGAATTGATGAACAAACTGGATCAACATGGCTTTACCGCCTTTCTGGAGGAATGGTATAAAATGCCTTTATTTCAGTCTATTTATAAAAATGAGAAACTGCTGACCACTTTGATGTCTGCTCGATCCAGCAATGATCCGGACCAGTTAAGAAAATCCATCGACCTGTTTGGGAATGGTGCCTTACCTTCGCTCTGGCAAGCATTACAAAACATGGATATTCCCATTCTACTGATCAACGGATCAAAGGATTCAAAATATTGCAACATTAATCAGGAAATGTTTGACTTGCTTCCCCAAGCCAGACAACAGATCATTCAGGATGGAGATCACGCCTTCCATTTAGAAAAATCAATGGACACAGCCCTCGCAATAAGGCATTTTCTGCGCGAAATAAATAAAGGAGTGTAAGGTGACACAAATTAAGTGGAAATCAGCCGGTGAGTTCACCGACATTTATTATCATAAATACAACGGTATTGCCAAAGTAACTATTAATCGCCCAGAAAAGCGCAATGCATTTCGACCCCTGACGGTCCAGGAGATGGTCAAGGCTTTTGAAGATGCTCGTGAAGATCCGAAAATTGGCGTGGTCATTCTTACTGGTGAAGGTGAAAAAGCTTTTTGCTCGGGAGGTGATCAATCCATCCGGGGTGATACCGGTTATAAAGATGGAGCTGGCGTTCATCGTCTGAATGTCCTGGACCTCCAGCGTCAGATTCGGACCTTGCCCAAGCCGGTGATTGCCATGGTGGCAGGCTATTCCATTGGTGGTGGTCACGTTTTACATCTGGTATGCGACCTCACCATTGCTGGCGAAAACGCAATCTTTGGACAGACCGGACCCAAGGTTGGTTCATTTGATGGAGGCTATGGTTCCAGTTACATGGCCCGAATTGTGGGCCAGAAAAAGGCCCGCGAAATCTGGTATCTCTGCAAGCAGTACACTGCTCAAGAAGCGCTGGATATGGGACTGGTCAATAAGGTTGTTCCCAATGCAGAACTTGAGCATGAAACAGTTGCCTGGGCTGAAAAGATTCTGGAACATTCACCTCTGTCAATCCGCCTCCTTAAATCTGCTTTTAATGCTGATGTAGATGGCCAAACCGGTCTCCAGGAATTGGCTGGAAATGCCACTCTACTCTATTACATGTCCGAGGAAGCACAGGAAGGTCGGAACGCTTATAATGAGAAGCGTAAGCCAAACTTCAAGAAATATCCTTGGAGACCGTAAGGAGTCGAAAGTCGGAAAGTCAAAAGTAACGGTTTCGCAAAAAGTATATGACAGAACATGAATATCACCCTAACATCAATAAATATAGCTATTTATGCGAACGTGGATATGTTCTTAATTATCAACACTTTGCGTCTCTACGTTCTCTGCTAGAGGGACTTTTTGTGGGGTCATTAAAAGTCGAAGGTCGAAAGTTGATGGGAAATGAGATCTAGCAACGTTGGGCTATGGATCCAGGCAGCGCGTCCCTGGACCTTGGGAGTAGCTGTATCCCCCATCTTGATGGGAACCATCATCGCCCATACGGAAGGTGGTATTCACTGGCTGGCAGCTTTTGCAGCACTCCTGGGAGGTATGCTGATCCAGATCGGGACCAATTTGGCCAATGACTATTTTGATTTTAAAAGTGGGGCTGATACGGGATCGAGAATCGGTCCCCAACGGGTTACTCAGGCTGGTCTGATTGCCCCTGAAACCGTTCGTAACGCCTTCATTTTCAGCTTTAGCCTGGCTTTTCTTATTGGGATCTATCTGGTTTATCGCGGTGGCTGGCCAATCGTCACCATCGGCCTGTTCTCGCTACTCCTGGGACTAATCTATACTGGTGGTCCCTTCCCGTTGGCCTATCACGGGTTGGCAGAACTACCGGCATTTCTATTCTTTGGTCCCATTGCCAGCGCTACCACAACTTATGTGCAAACCGGAAATTGGAGTCCCGCTTCTATTATTGCTGGTGCCGCTGCCGGATTCTTTTCCATGGCCTTGTTGTCTATTAATAATCTAAGGGATTACCAGGAAGACCAGAAAGTCGGCAAAAATACGTTGGTGGCTCAGTTTGGGCGTAAATTTGGCATCTATGAATATGGCTTATCGGTTATCGCTGCCACAACCACGCCTCTGGTCCTACCCCTGCTTTACCCACAACACGGAATGGTTGCTACCACTTCACTTAGTTTATTTATGGCTTTACATGCAGTACGCACGACCATGAACTATGGGGAACCCAAAGAGTTACTGGCAGTTTTGAAGATGACAGCTAAATTACAGGCGATTTTCACCATCATCTTTGTTATAACGTGGACCATTTGAGGGAAGTCGAATCAATATGGGAGTAAGTGCACCAAATTTTGTGGGGATCAGGTTATCCTCTCAGTTTCAGAATATTTCACTAGAGCTGAAATCTGCTCGACTTTACAAATTTAGCCTACCCTTTAAATATGAATTAAAGCTGAAACACACCACCCTGCGCCAGCGGGATGGACTCATTCTGATCTTGACCGATACAGCAGGTCATGTTGGTTTGGGAGAGATCAGTCCCCTGCCTGGCTTTAGCCGTGAAACCATGGAAACAGCTCTTTACAAAACAACCATGCTGGTGGACAGAATGATCAATTTTGGGGAATTCACAGCCCACCATAATGACCGTCGCCCTATGAGTTGGGAAAAGCGCACGGCTCCATCTGTCGTTCATTTCGGGGTTGAAACTGCCCTGCTTTCACTCCTGGCCAACGCCAGGAGCATTTCACTGGGCGCCATGCTTTACGGACATTCAAGCAACAAGATCCCGGTTAATGGATTGATCAGAAGTTCGCTTTCTGAATGGGTCCCGGAGGCTGATTTTCTAGTGAATGAAGGTTATAAATGCCTAAAAATTAAAGTGGGTCGCATCAATCCAACCTTAGAGGCACGGGGTATCCAGGATATCCGAAATCATGTCGGTCCTGATATCAAGCTCCGGCTTGATGCAAATCGCTCCTGGGATCTGGATACAGCGTTGGAATTTGGCAAAGCAGTGAGCTCAGCTGACATCGAATACATCGAAGAGCCCATTGAAAATCCAGCTGATCTGCCCCGCTTTTATGATGCCTGTGGTGTCCCTTTTGCTTTTGATGAAACACTCCATCGCATCATTGATCCAAGCATTTCCCTGGATTCCTATACTGGCTTAAAAGCTTTTGTCTTAAAACCGACCCTGATTGGTTGTACTGCTCGATTTGTCACTTTAGTAAACCTGGCAAAAGAACAAAACATTACACCAGTGCTATCTTCCAGTTTTGAGAGTGATGTGGGCCTGGCTGCCCTAGCCCAATTGGCTGGATCCATCAGTGGTGAAGAAGTGGCTGTCGGCCTGGATACTCGTTCAGCATTGACAGCAGGAACCACAAAAATACCTTCTACCATCCAAAATGGCTGGATGCCTGTCCGAACCCTGTCAACCCAGGATCTGGATCTGAGTTACTGTGAATTAGTGTACCAAAGTTGATGCCCCCTCAAAAAGTATATGACAGAGCATGAAAATCACCCTAACATCTATAAATATAGTCATTTAGGCGAATACGAGCTATGTTCTTAATTATCAACATTTTGCGTCTCTGCGTTCTCTGCGAGAGGGACTTTTTGCGGGATCGTCAAAGTTAA
>JAOZSM010000262.1 GCA_029939675.1 Fidelibacterota bacterium | reverse complement strand
AACCTCTCCAGCTGCATTAGTCCTGATCCAATAGCCCATACCGGGATCTATCATACCAGAAGCATAGTAGGCTCCATTAAAACCGTAAAAGGTATTAGGAATAATTATGCCATCAGCATCATTGACACTGGTTAAACTCACAGGACTGCTCATACCGGAAACCATGTTCCAGCCTTCAGTTAGTGACCAGCTTTGTTCGGTGATAGCATAGCCTTCCACGTCTACTACGATTGCATCTGGGAAACGCAACCAGTAGCCGGCACCGGATATCAGCTCAATTCCAGCTTGATAACTGCCAGCCCAGCCATAGAGAGTGTTTGGGATGGCTGTTGGGTACAGCACTTGATAATCAGCATCTTCAGGTTCAACAGGCAAGCCCATCAAGTTCCAGCCTTCGGAAAAATCCTGGCCTACTACCTCTGTAAGTGAATAGACAATCTGCAGCTCGGCGTAGGTGGGGAAATGACTATTGCTACCACGCATGTCGATAGCAAGCAAGTCACCACCAGTATAGGGATCTACCAGCCTGAAGCTGCCTTCTGCAGGAAAGTCAGCAGGGTTCCAACTCAGGGAAATTATATTTCCAGTGGTTGCCTGAAATGAAACATCCCAGACAATCACATCGTTGATCATGCCACGGTAATCCTTGATGTAGTCCTCTCCTCCCACTGTAAAGCGGGTATCAAAGGCACCTGAGAGTGGCGGAGGTGGTGCATAGATATCATAATCAGCATCATAGCCATCACTGGCGTTAGCTGCTGTTCCATACTCAAGATCCAGAGTATAATCACCATCTGTAACTGTGAGCAGGGCACTAAAATCAGCAGATGGTGCAGAAGTATCATCATCCAACCATGAGATTATATTACCCATGAGTTCTATGCGCTGATCCGGGTCTTCAATTGACTCAAAACCAAAGGACAGGTAAACCACCTTATGATTACCATCGTCACAGCTGATACCTGCAGTACCGCTGGAGATGACATCACGTGTTCCAGCTGTTTCAGTTCTCTCGCGGGACTTATCTGCAAAATCATTTAAACCAATGCTTGTCCCGCCTGAGTTCCGATTCCCGTCCGGCATCATAGCATCCGGATTATAGGTTAAAATGGTTTGGGCTGGAGCAATTGGATCAATCTCACTGGGATACCAACCACTAAAATCACCCGTATATATGTCTGTCAATCCCATTGTCATTCCACTACTAATTGGATCACCGTCAACTCCAACAACACCTAGCAGATTTGCATTATCTTCTACAAAAGTAGCATGCATATAGGTCTCATACCAGGCAATCGCTTCAGGCTCAACATAATAGATGTAGTAACCCAAATCCTGGTCATTATAAAACAACCGTCCACCACCATCCAGATAATCACCTATCAGAACCCGTTCATCAAAATCCAGCTGGGGATTACTCCAACCGGAATACCAGACCACAACACCGTCAAAATATTGGTCCAGAATTCCATCCTCCATTGGACCATATAGAGTAGTGCTCCAGACATCATAGCTGAAACCATTCTCATCAAGAGCAGTTTTGTAAGTATCCAGAAAATTACGATTATGACTATCATCTACCAACAGGATTGAATTCTCAGCACTAAAGGGTATGCTGGTGAATGATGACTGATTTGGGTATAGACTGCTATTCCCAAATTGATCTTCAAGTGCAACATCTATTGTAAAAACATCTGCTTCAGTCGGGGTATAATTGCAGACGTACTCAATCCCCCACGGAAAGTGGTTACCGGTTGGTGTCATTGCTACTGTGGTGACCACTCCGGAGGAATTACGAATAACAGCATCAGCCACGCTAATAGCTGCACCATCAAACAATTGAGTAAAATAGGTAATCTCAGTGCCCACCGGTGCATATGGGAATGAAACGTTGCTGGCCTCAACATGGGGAGCCTGTGTATCAGTCCCATCCACTGGAATGAATAGGGTGTCATTCCAGATATTCAAACCACTATGGTCATAGAATGCCATGGGAATGGTGAGAATGTGTCCTGGGGGAGTAAAGGAGGAGATATAAAAATCTAAATCGTCAGGGAAGGTCATTAAAAAACCAGGCGTCAATCCACAAGTCCCCAACCTTGTATCAAAGAAGTAGGCTGGGTCGGGGTTTACATAGGGATCATAACTACTATCCGGAATTGCATATATGCCGGAGATAGTATGAGTACTATTATTCTGCACATCAAAAAAGATCTCGATGTATTCCCCAGGACTGGCTAAGCCATCACCATTACCAACACTCTGATAAAACATATCATCATCTACAATAATGTTTGTAATGGGCAGTTCACTTTCAAATCCCAAATCAGAAAAACCACGAGGATTAACTTCCCAGGCACCCCAAGACCAATTTACCAGACCAATTAGCTCAGTAAAAACTTCGCCTGGTTGTGGCTCATAATGGAAAAATTTATCGTCAATTTCACATGGACCACTGCCATCATCAACCAACCATTGACCGGAACCGTCAACAGTACTAACGACGGTTACACTATTCAACGTGACCAGACAACCTTCATATTGTTCAGCGGTTAAATCACAAGCAACTGATAAGTCTCCAGTTGTGATAGCAAGGGGTGCTGGCAATGGATTGTTTGAACTTTGAATACTATGATCAATAATATTAAATATCTGTGTAGCTCCAAAATACTCATTAACAACTCCGGTCAGATATAGATCATCGCCAACCGAGGGAAAAACACCAGCTTGCGAATCATATACATATATACCATCCCAGGGGTTGTTTCCATCCTGAACATGGAACTGAGTGCCTGAGCTGTTGACCGCCGTGACAATACCATTAATATTCAGAGCAGTTCCCAGCAGTGGTGAGACATAGCAATCACTAGTATCTGAGCCAGCCTGGTCAGTAGTCTGGATTGTGGCAATCGGGGTCACAACATCAGGAATTCTGGCCCACGTAAAAATTGCATTTTGTAGTCCCTGGCCCGTGTGATCAAAATAGGTAATGAAGGCAGAATTACCATCAGCAGAGAAGGCGATTCCCCGATTAAAATCAGTAAAAGGAACTGCTTCTGCATGAACGATGTTGTCAATAAATGTACCGCTCGTTACATCGTAGGCGAAGAGCGCGCTAGCTGGAAATCCCCATCCACGAGAATCATTGCTAATCCAGAGTACATTATCCATTACTGGATCCCAGGTCGCACTCTCAATAGAAATATTTGCGAGAAGCGTATCAACAACATCATAGCTACTACCAACTCCAGCATCGGAGTGATATCTTACCATATACATATCAGTGTAGGGGAAAAAATAAATATCTTTCCCGTCAGGCGAAATTTCAATGGTACGGCAAATTCCAGAAGCAATAGCCGCATCACCAATGTAATTAAAATCATAATCGTATTGTTTTATTGGCCGATCGGTTCCGACAACATTAAAGATTACCATGTTACCAGCAGCATCAAATCCAGGTGCAGTTGTAGAACCGCCAAGAGGATTCTCCAACTTTGCCATTCCTTCACCGGTCAGATGATTAATGCGATAAATATTATGCAATCCATCCTTCGCTTTTCCAGCAATAACGATATCACCATTGTTATCGGCATTCATACCTCGATTTCGAGTCAATGTATCCGTAACACCACTAACTGTAATGCTACGTATCGGTGAAAAATCGGCAGGGCTACCATCAGGATTTAAAACATAGATAGAGTTAATGTATTCAAAAACCCCATTAACTTCGACAGAATCACTGGGATAATATGATGTGTACCAAATTTTGCCTGCCCCATCAACTTCCAAGCCATGACCACCTAGTGGCAGGTCGGCATCCATGGCAAATTCTGTTGGACCATACCATGCACCAAATGTCCAGGTCGTAATCATCAATAGTACCAAGACTGTTAATAATTTTTTCATCTTTTTCTCCATTCTTTAGTTAACGATGTGTCAAACATTATTGACATTATTTTTTTAATCTTATTGAATTTCTTTCGTTTCCATGATCATTCTATTCAAGCAAATTTATTTCAGCAGAATCATCTTCTTCACAGCATTGTACTTACCTGCTTGAAGCCGATAGAAGTAC
>JAOZSM010000261.1 GCA_029939675.1 Fidelibacterota bacterium | reverse complement strand
TGGACTCAATGCCTGTTCGTCAGATACGGAAATTGTTCTGATCCATGATGCAGCCAGACCCCTTGTATCAGCTAAAACAATCGATATTTGTATCCGAAAACTGGACACTTATGATGGGGTAGCGCCAGCAATCACACCAGTAGATTCCATGGTACAAATCAAGGGAAATGATTTTCAGAACCTTGATCGCCAGGAACTTAGAGTCGTCCAAACACCCCAGTGCTTTCATCTAAATATTTTGCGCCTGGCTCATGACACAGGGAAAGTTGATACTGATGAAATGGGCCTGGTTAAACAAGCCCTTCCAACAGCAAAACTAGGATTTGTTGAGGGCTCTCGAAGGACCATGAAGATCACCCGGGAACAGGATATTGGTATTGTTTCTGTATACCTTAATAAAAAACCCAAATCTTTATCCTATTGAATAGCAGATGGCTACTCAATTAACACCCTTGCTTGATTTCATTTATACTGCAGAAAAGGAACGAACATCGCTCCTGCCCCTATTCAATTATTTTCAACAAATTGATGTTCCCGTTCGGATGGTTAAGATTCATCATCGTAATCTATTCAAAGGGTACATTCGGAGACTAGCCTCACACATTGTAGCCAGCTATGACCTAACTCTTGATCGCGTTAAGAAGGCTGGCTGGACAGGTAAAACCATTTATGTTGATCACGGCCTAAGCCCAGTAAAGTATTACGCCTATCGCTATTCAACATTTCATGAGATTGATTTGCTTTTTTATCCTGGACCCATTTTCCAGGAAATTATGGCCACCATCAACCCCGATTTTAAAAATGGACTTTTGGGGGGGTTACCCAAGATGGACGCCCTAATCAAAACAAAACTGGATCATAACGCATGCTGTTCTGAACTGGGGCTTAATCCGGACAAGCCAGTTGTTCTGTTTGCTCCTACCTGGGGTGGTAGGTATAGCTCTTCCTGGGGAATTGAAAATGCTCAGTATCTTGATGGATATCCAAATCTAATTATTAGTCCCCATCCTGCTGATTATCATTTAGCGAAAAAATACCAGGCTGCCCTTCCGAAGAAACCCGGCAGTACAACTGAACTCATCAAACTGGCTGACATTGTCGTTAGTGAAGTGTCTTCCATAGCAGGCGAAGCTGCAATTATTGGGAAATCCGTAGTTCAAATTGAATTGCCCAGTTATCCAGGCTGTTTTCCTGTACCTGATAAACGCAAAGTCGGAACCTGGATTAAACCAGGCAGATTAGAAAAATTTATCAACGCTTCTAATCCCGTGAAACGTCCCTTCAAATTGGCCTTTCTGGATCAAGATTGGGTACTTGGTTATTCCAGCGGTCCTGAGAACCTAAAAAAAACCATCGATCTTGCCCTGGCTGACAGAACAGGTTTCACCCGTGAAAGAGAATATTGGAATAAACAAAACTGTTATAAACCCGATGGCAAGACCAATGAGCGATTAGCTAAAATGATTTTATATTTTATCAGAACTGGACTGGTAAAACAGCTTGAGTAAGTCTCAGTTCCAATTAGTTTTTTTGTGATACTGAACAACACATGCAATTAGGAGTTCTTACACGAGATCAAATATGAATGTAGCAATTATTCTGGCCGGTGGAAAAGGTGAAAGATTTGGTGGCGAAGTACCCAAACAATTTGTTGTACTACATGGTCACCGGGTCATGGATTATGCCATTAAAGCTTTCGAACAACATCCAGATATTGATAAAATTATTCTTGTAGTACCAGCAAACTGGAAATCTGAAATTGTTTCTGAATACCCACAACATACTGTTGTTCTTGGCGGCAATACACGTAGAGAATCATCGCATAATGGCTTACTAGCTTGCCCCGCAAACACGAACAAAGTTCTTCTACATGATGCAGCCCGTCCATTTTTAGACTATAATACTATTCAACGAGTCCTGGAGGCTCTGAATAAAGCCGATGCTGTTGATACTGCCATTTCTGCTACAGATACCATTATTGAAGTTAAAAATGGTGTCATCACAAACATGCCAATCCGGGACTATCTGTATCAAGGACAAACACCCCAAGGTTTTCGCTATGACGTTATCTGCAAGGCTCATGAGACAGTTTTTGTTGAGACCACCGATGATATACGACTGGCAATGGAAATGGGTGTGGAATGTGTATCAGTCGCTGGATCTCAGTTCAATTTTAAGATTACATCATCAAATGACCTCTACATGGCTGAAAGAGTGACCCAGATTAACGCGACAAAAACGGCTAAGCCTTTAGACTTTAAAGATCAAAAAGTTCTGGTTTTCGGTGGAACAGGAGGCATCGGGTCCGCCTTAGTAACTAAATTTGAAGAGCAGGGTGCTCTGGTCACGTCAGTGGGTTCTGAAATTGATCTTTCAAAAGATGCTCTACCTGAGACGCTCAACAAAGAGTGGGATATCATTATCCATTCTGCAGGTCTTTTTATAAAGAAACCGTTTTTTGAGTTGAGCATCGAGGAGTGGGATCTAGTGATGGCTGTAAATCTTCGTTCTACTTTTTTGATTGCTAAATTAGCTCGGAATACGATGAAAAAAGGAGGCTGGCTCACTTTTATAGGCTCTAGTTCCTCACATCGTGGTCGTACCAGTCAATCTGTCTATGCCGCTTCAAAGGCTGCCTTGAACAATCTGACACAATCCCTGGCTGCTGAATTTCTTGACTGCAACATCCGGGTCAACTGCATCAACCCTCCACGAACAAATACACCAATGCGTCACAATGCCTTTCCCGGTGAAAATCAGAGTTTATTAGCAGATCCAGAAATGGTGGCCGAAGATATTTTACGATATTGCTCAGGAGATGAAACCGGACATATTGTGAACCTTAAATATACCAGCCAATTTCAAGTGTCCCGGTGATTACCACTTTAAGTAAAATTGTTCATGCTCTTGATCAAACAGGAATCCCTTACCTCGTCGGCGATGAATCTCTGCTTGGGCTTTCTGAGGGCAACATTGAGAAGTATAAATTTAACATAACCCTATATCAAATACCAACTTCATTTAGCATACTGCGGTATTTTGCTTTAGGAATCATACTGATTTTTAAAGGGATTACTGTCAAACCAAAATTTGCACACTCACATTTTAGGTTAAAAATAAGAGTAAAACCAAGCGCATTCACAAAGGCGCCAAATTTTATCTTTATGATCCCGTTAAAAAAATCTAATGATCAATTCGTTATTGTGGAACAAGGACGTACTTGCAACTATCCCATAGCTGCAATTTTGCCGTTAACAAACCTATCATATAAAAACCAAGAACTATCGATTCCACATGACCTAGATACATTTGTATCCCGGTTCAAAACTGAGCTGCTCTCCAGTAGTTATAGGAAACATCCTGTTGTATTTAATGATAAATCTGCCCTGAAAGCAGAAGAAATACTTTTTAAAATTGCCCACATATTAAACACCCAGAAGAGTCATTGGTGGCTAGAAGGCGGTACTCTGCTTGGCTTATATCGTGATGGAAAGCTTCTTGATTGGGATCATGATGTTGATTTAGGAGTACAATTTGAGTCTGAAGAACAGATTGAAAACCTGCTAACGGCATTGAAAAGAACTATTTATTATATAAAAGTTTTAGATTTTACAGAAAAAGATGGTCTGTGGAATCTGGGTAAAGTGCGTCTCATTAAAATATTTCCCCGACGCTATTATTTTTTTCATACTGATCTCTGTCTTGATCTCTTCATTTTCTATAGAGAAGCTCTGGAAAACGTAAACATACCCGTTTATAAATATGTTGTTCACCAACGAAACGGGTATCACCCAGCATCATTGCTGGACAATCTTGAAGATCTCACTTATAAGGGACACAGACTTGGTCGCCCGGCTAAATCTGATGCTTTTCTTGAAAGTAAATACGGTGAAAACTGGAAAACTCCTGTGAAAGAATGGCATGTTGCAATTGATGATAAAACCATTCTTAACAACATGAAACCCTCATAAATAGATGAACCCATTTTCGACTACTCATCTGCCCGACTTTCTACAAAATCTTGGGTCCCAGCGGGTTTTGATCATCGGTAATGGCCCCAGTGCTGCAAAACACGATCTAGGTCCACAAATAGATGATTTTG
>JAOZSM010000260.1 GCA_029939675.1 Fidelibacterota bacterium | reverse complement strand
CTATTAGTATTACAGCAAATATCTCCGAGGGCTACGGCAGATTTCATTATAAAGAAAGCACCCAATACTATTGTATTTCCAGAGGATCTCTATGTGAACCCGAAGACCACTTAATAAGCTGTCATGATTTATTATATGTTGATGATGCTCTTTTTGAGAGCGGACTTCAGTTAATAGAAAAATCCAAAATCAGTCTAAATGGATTTATTAATTTTTTTATTTCAAAATCAAGGAAAACATAAACATGCCACTAATTATTAGCTCAAACCACTCAGCACCCATATACCTTATACCTTTATGCCCCCTTTTTCCAATGAGCTCAATCACGGATTTTCTCAAAACAGTAATTGGAGAAACCAATGATCCCTAAAGCCATCACCGGACTTCAATGTCACCAGTGTAATTGGATGGTTCCTGCTGACCCATTCCACTATACCTGTCCAAAATGTGGTAAAAACCTGGATTTTATCTATGATTATGAGCTGATTGGGAGCTCTTGGTCAAAACTTGATTTAGAGCAGGATCCAGACCGATCGAGCTGGCGTTATCTGCCCTTGTTGCCCGTGAAGAATGCACCTGAAGATACTTCGATCGTGGTTGGTGGAACTCCGCTGGTAAATTTACCGAAGATTGCCAAAGCTCACGGTATTGCGATTCTTCAGATCAAAGACGATACCCGCAACCCCTCTGGCTCTTTGAAAGACCGGGCCACTGAGCTCTGCATTCAACACGCCCGGGAACAGGGTAAGAAAACCATCGTTGCAGCCTCAACAGGTAATGCCGGCTCTTCCCTGGCTGCCCTTAGTGCATACCATGGCGTCCAAAGCATTATCTTCGCTCCAGCATCTGCCCCCCCAGCAAAGCTGACCCAAATTCGACAGCATGGCGCCAAGCTGGTTCCCGTAGATGCTAACTATGATACCGCTTTTGACCTGGCCTTTGATTGGGCTAAGAAGCATGATCACTACTCCCGCAATACTGGTGTAAATCCCATTTTGGCGGAAGGGAAAAAGACCGTTGCCCTGGAAATTGCTGAACAACGCAATTGGCAGGCACCTGATCATGTATTTATCCCAGTGGGAGATGGGTGTATCATTTCGGGTGTATTTAAGGGGTTTTTCGACCTGGTGGCTCTGGGCTGGATCGATCACCTCCCCCGTTTGCACGCAGTTCAAGCTGATGGTTCAGCCGCTATTGTAGACAGTCTCATTCGTGGGGGCGAGATCAGCCCGGTCAAAGCAAATACGGTTGCTGATAGTATCAGCGTTGATCAACCACGTGATGGCGACAAAGCCCGTCGGGCGATCCTGGAGAGTGGTGGTCTGGGTTTCAGAATTAGTGATCAGCAGATTCTGGCAGCCCAACAAAACCTGTCTGCTTCAACAGGCATTTTTGCTGAACCTGCTGCTGCTACTGCCTATGCTGGATTTTTACAGGCGTCTTCACAAGGAATCTTTCAAGCAGGTGATCAGGTTGTCGTGCTTATTACCGGCACTGGTTTGAAGGATATTCCCAATGCCCAAAAAAACCTGGTCGATATCGAACCGGTCACTGCAGATATGCTTTCAGTCGAACACTATTTAGGGTCGGATTAAGGGGTCACCATGTTGCATCACCCCAAACCAGATCTTTTTCAACTTTCCTTAAAAGTCAACGGCAAGTTGGTAGAGCGAGAGATCGTCACCCACATGAGACTGCTTGATTTTCTGCGCAATGAGCTGTTACTCACCGGAACCAAAGAGGTCTGCGGCGAAGGTGAATGCGGTGCCTGTACTATCATTATGGACGGACAAACCGTCAATTCCTGCCTGATTCTAGCCGTCGAAGCTCATAATCGAAACATCACCACCATTGAAGGTTTAACCAATACACAAGAACTTAGCAAACTTCAGCAATCCTTTGAGGATCATCACAGTGTTCAATGTGGCTACTGTATCCCCGGCATGGTTCTTTCAGGTGAAAAACTCCTGGAGCGTAATTCACATCCCACCCGGGATGAGATCAAATACGAGCTTTCTGGAAACATCTGCCGCTGCACGGGCTACCACAAAATAGTGGATGCAATAGAACATGCCTCAGATGTTGATGCCGCGGATGAACACAGATAGAAGCGGATCAAATGAGCTTAATATATAGAAAAGGAATCCGCATAAATCTGCGTTCATCCGCGGCAGAAAATTTATGAAATATTATAGTCCAGATTCTTTAGATGCCTATTTCAAGCTACGCTCTAAGCTAGCCGGCAAGGATGTGGCTGTTCTGGCAGGTGGGACAGATCTTATGCCTCGCTATGAACGCGGGCTATCAATGCCAGATCACCTTATTGACTTAAAATCTCTCTCAAAATTGAGCAGTATCCTAGTATCTGATGACTACATCGAGATCGGTGCCCTTACATCAATTCAAGACCTTCACGACCACGCGGTAATTCAAGCAGAGTTTACTGCAATTCACCAAGCGGCCCATGAGTTTGCTGGTACTCAGATTCGCCACCGAGCCACTACAGGTGGAAATCTTTGTAATGCCTCTCCTGCTGGTGACCTATTACCGGGTCTCTATGCTTTTGAGGCAATACTTGAATTAACCAATGCTGATGGTCAACGTACATTACCCATTTCTGATTTCATTTTGGGACCTGGCAAAACGGCTTTATCCGATGGCGAGCTCTTGACCGCCATTCGTATTCCCAGAGATCATTGGGATTCAAAGTTCATCAAGGTCGGTCTAAGACAATCAATGGCCATATCTGTGATCAATATTGCACTTGTATATCATCATCTTGAGGCATCCTTCACTCACCTGAAAATTGCAACAGGCGCTGTGGCTCCAACAGTTATCACTTTAGATGAATTTTGCCAGGCATACCAATTGAATCCATCAAACCTATTACAGCATATCCAACTGATTGACAATGCAATTTCACCAATTGATGATATCCGAGCCACTGCCAATTACCGCCGTACCGTGTTGAAAAATCTGATTAGGGACTTTTTAACAAATGGATGATATTATTATGTTTAATGACATGTTTCTCGCCGAGATCGCAAAATCGCAGAGAGCAATAATTCAAGTTAAAAACTCTGCGTTCTCAGCGCGCTCTGCGAGATAATAAATCTAAAGTAAGTAACTAATATGACCGATAAACTCTACCCCATTTCTATTCAACACCTGATAAAATGGATGCTATCAGAGTATAAAACAGACCACATTTTCGGGATCCATAAAGATCTCTTTTTCAGCCCCAAGGACTCAGATCCTTTTCGTATGCAGCGCTATGGCCAGTTATTAGAAACCCCTGTTGGAGTAGCAGCCGGACCCCATACTCAACTTTCCCAGAACATCATTGCAGCCTGGCTGTGTGGTGCTCGTTATGTGGAATTGAAAACCGTCCAAACCCTGGATGAACTTGAGGTCAGTAAACCCTGTATTGACATGCAGGACGAAGGTTACAATTGTGAATGGTCTCAGGAACTCAAGCTGGAACAATCCCTGGATGAATACCTGAACGCCTGGATCGCCATCCATATTCTGCGTGATCATTTTAGCTGGCATTCAGACCAGGAACCAGGGGTCATTTTCAACATGAGTGTCGGGTATGACCTGGCTGGTATCATGAAACCTAATATTCAGCA
This sequence comes from Fidelibacterota bacterium, assembly GCA_029939675.1. Classification (GTDB taxonomy): domain Bacteria; phylum Fidelibacterota; class UBA8477; order UBA8477; family JABMPR01; genus JABMPR01. The sequence goes on along the minus strand of JAOZSM010000260.1, from coordinate 512 downwards.
TTTCATGGATCGCATGGAAAACAGTCAGGAATTGCTGGACCAGAAACTGGATCTGCTTTCAGCGATCTACCCCAATATAAAAAACCTGAATATCCCGGCTCGCATGACCAATAATATCACCTTGTCAACCATGCACGGTTGTCCCCCGGATGAGATCGAACGGATTGCGGCTTATCTCATAACGGAACGAAAGTTGCAGACTGCCGTAAAGCTGAATCCGACCCTTTTGGGTCCTGATCGATTACGTCAGATTCTACATGTGGACCTGGGCTATGACGGCGTACGTGTTCCTGATGCAGCTTTTGAACACGATCTCAAATATCCAGACGCTCTTGAACTGATCAATAACCTGCAGCTTCAAGCTGAACAAAGCGGAGTTGAATTTGGTTTGAAATTGACCAATACGCTGGAAGTTGAGAATATTAGACCGGTGCTGCCTGAAAAAGAATCCATGCTGTACCTCAGTGGTCGAGCGCTCCACCCCATCAGCATCAATCTGGCCGCTAAACTTC
>JAOZSM010000062.1:10343-15328 GCA_029939675.1 Fidelibacterota bacterium | reverse complement strand
TCCAGCCTGTCCGTTTGGTCCAGTTCCGGGAGCTGTGATCAGTTGCAACACGCAACATGGAAACCTGAAATGAGGCCACAGGGACTGTCTCCCAACCTACTGGAAGGGCAAATACATGAGCATCAGCAAAACCAGCTTCAGGAAACATCTTCTGTCCAATGCCAGCTACGAATTTTGTGTATCTTGAATGATGGTAAACCACACCCAGTTTGATAGTGGTTGGCCAGGCAGTCAATTCCTCGGTTATTTCAACGAATGTTTCGGTACCAGCCAAACTATCCTGACCATCCATGACCGGAGTTACGTAAGGAATATCAGCAGTAAAACCTAATGTCACTTTATCACCCAGATCTGAGATCAAGCCCAATTCCAGGCTTTTGCCCTGGATATTACCATTGATTACGTATAATTCGTCCTGATCAAGGGATCTGATATTGGATTCACGACGGATCGCCCCCTGCAGTAGATGTAGTTTTAGACCAAGTCTTAAAGCGGGTGAAAAAGCATATCCCAGACCCAGATGATAATCCCATATGCCACCCCGGGTATTTTCAGAAAAAGTGCCGTCAATTAAATCAGACTGATAGTTTGTTTTTAAATCCGAGATGGCATGTATTCCCAGACTGAGACCAGTCTTTTTATTTATTGGAAATGCCAGAAATATTTGTTCCAAGCGAGTATTATTGGTCAATGCATCAGCCGTTGAATTAAATTCAGAGCCAAGTGACCCACCAAAGTAGACTCTCTTCAAGCCACTCACATTTGCCGCGTTACTAGGAGTATATCGGAAAGTATCCTGCCAGGCGACCGCCCCTTCCCCCACGCTGCTTCCAAAAGATCCAACTGAGGGGTACAGGTCACCATAACCTAATCGATAGTAGGCTGACTGTCCCATGAGTGAGACACTCACTATCAGAAAGAGCAGTATTATCTTTTTCATGGACGCACCGCCACTGAAGAATTCACAAATATTGCAGATTCAGAAGCAACCATTGAGATTGCCACAAACCCGGGATCATAGCCAATGTGGTTTGAACGAACAATTAGATCAACTGTCGTTCGACCATCATCAAGTGCTGCCTGAATGATGGCTTTGATCTCGTTCTCAATATATTCCTCATTTGCACCCAGGGTAATCCCAAGGGTGATCTCAGACTCAGGATCGGTGACAGTTAAAGAATATTTTCGAAGCGAATCAGTCAGGGTAGAAATGTATAATGCGCTTGAATCATTTGAAATAGCTGGTAAGAATTGGGCTGATATTACATGGAGCAGGGTATCATCTCCTGGTTCCAGATCCACTAAGTTTAGGCTAAAGATCAGAGAATCATTAGATAGCTGACTCAGATATGCATATTGTGGATCAAAGGCCTCGGTCTTTTTCATGAGGCTCATGTAGAGACTGTCGGCCAAGAATGGAATTGTTGTAACACTATCATCACCTGCAGAATCAGCTTCGTGATAATAGAATGTCAGTGACGGTCTGATTGTTGATCCCCCACCATATAAAGCAGATAGTGAACCTGCACTACCGGGTAAAATCGCCAGACTGATGGTTGTATCTCCGTCAATCAGGGTTGAATCAGGCAGGGTGTATGACCAATAATTATTACCACCTGATACATTCATGGTATCACTACCCAGAAGGGTCCCGTAATAACCACTATTTATATCAATTGGAGAACCCAGTGTATTATAGAAATCAAAGCTCTGGTAGGTATCGGATAAAGTATCCGCCCCATTTTCAGGGAAGGTCATTTGATGTCTGAAATGTATCTGAATACTATCAGCCTGACCAATAACAACACTACTGTCTGAAAAGGTGAAATCAAGTGTGAAGCCTGATTTGTAGTATTTGGTTTCACCAACCCAAGCCCGCAAATGGTGAGCCCACTCTACTTCACTATCACCGGCACTAATATCAGTAAAGGTGTTTAGTGTATCCTGCGAGAAAGCAAATGGATTGTAAATAAAATCTGAATTATCATACGGAAGTGGTTCATCACACGACCAAAATAATAGGGAGAGTGCAAAGAGCACTGAAAGTATCCGGAATTTCATAAGTCCTCTGTTAAAAAAAGTCAAGCGCTCAGGCGCTTGACTCATATGGTTTAAAGTCAACACTGTCAATTGGCAGTTTTTTAATACTCAACTCCGAAGAATGTTTCCAAGTCCAGGTTAAGTTGCAGCCAATCCTCATCACTTTCGTCAGAAATAGTGAAATACTTCACCTGCTTTCCGGATGCCTTAAGCGCTTTCTGAATATTCTCGTGATTTTCGATTTTCTGCTTATTGTCTTTTCCATTGATTGATATACTAATTATTTCATCAGCATGCTTAATCGCCAACCCTAGAAGATCATTTTCATACCCAGCATAATCTTCAGGTGACAAGCCAGCCATTTCATACTGTTTTTTACCAGCCAGCCCCATCTCCTCAATATTGACCAGGTTCAGCACTGACTTCATATCGGCAAAGAATTCTTCCTCAGCGTAAACTGTCTTCAAAAGAACGGGAACCATTGCAGTTGTCCAGTCATTGCACATGACATATTCTGGCTGCCAATACAGATAGGTGAGGTTTTCGATGGCAATTTTTGAGAAATAGAAATATTTTTCGGCATTTCTCTGGTTATAGCGATTTTCGGCGACCTTATACAAAGTTTTGTTCTTTCCACCAAAATAAGGCTGATACTCCATAAAGTATACTTGCACCTTGGTAGAAGGGACGAAAGCTGATTTTGCAGCACCGAAGGTTTGTTCACCTTTATACTCCACTTCGATCTCTTTGAGCCGAATAACCTCACGGATTACATAACGACGCTCGCTGACAAATCCGTAGCGTGGTGTAAATATCCTAAAGTCCTGTTTTTTTTCTTGAAAGTATGCAGGCACTTTATTTGATATTTTGGCAAGGTCAGTAGCCTCTGAAAAGGGAGTTACTTCGGAGGACAGATAGTAAATTTTTGTAGCCATAGAGTTGTTTTTGTTTATTAATAACCTATTATCTTGAGGCGAGGATTTGCTTGACTTTATCCCGGTAGGAACTCTCAGGGAACATATCCAAAAGCCGTTCTAATTCATTGTAACCACTTGTTTTATCACCACCATTCAAGTAGGCATAGCCAATTTTGAATTGTGCTGCATCTGCTTTATTGGAATCAGAATACTCGATCACTTTGCGAAAAGCATCAATAGACCGACCATATTCATCCAGGGCATAGTAACACTCCCCGATCCAATACTGGGCATTATCAGCCAGGTCGTTTTGATCATCATTCCGGATAAGCATTTCAAAATCATCAATTGCACCCATGAAATCACCGTTTTGATAAGAACTTAAAGCATCGATGTAATGCTGCTTATAGGTTTCATAATCCATTTTCGCTAAGGTAGCTGTGGGTGATGTAGGTGGAGTATACACCGTTTGAGTTGGTGCAATACTCACATTAGGACTGGTACCAGGCATGGCCATGAGCTCATTAAACGAGTTGGTGAGTGAAATTATTTTATTCTCCAATAGAACTAGTTGAGAAAGAATATCATAGTTAGCACTATCCTGGATTTGAGCATGTCGTTCCAGGGTTACCAATTGATCTTCAGAGCCCATCATATGATCTGTAACAGTTAACTGGAATTCAGAAAAGGAAGAATCCAGTAATGAAAATCGATCTTGTATATTCAGTAAATTATCTTCCAACACAGCTACTTTGGCAGGATCCATGCTGGCAAAAATACTATCCACTTGAAATTGAGTGGTATGAATAGATGAATTCAGACCTGTCAGAGATTCTACAATATTTGATTGTTCAGTCTTTAAACCCGCTATCTGAGTTTCATTATTCCTGGCAGCCAGAGCCGCCAATGAATCGTTTCGGTCTCTTTCGCGACTCAATTTGCCAGTCACATCCTGGGATATTTGATCAACAGCACGCCTGGACTTAGCATTGAGCTTATATAGATTTTCAAGACTGATGTGGTTTTCATTATAAGTCTCGCGCATGGCTTTAACTTCTTTTGAGAACTCTTTTAGTCTCACATCCAACATAAACAGAATACTGTCGGTCCCCATACCGTCCTGTTTCACTTGCTGAATTTCCTTTTTAAGGTTTTTCGATCCCGAACAACCGAAGATCAGAGCAAGTATCAAGATGAATCCGAGCTGTCGTTTAAACATGGCTTAAATCACTTTCTACTTGGAGTTAAGACAAGAAATCATACGGCCGTAAATTTAACCTTGGCATAAGGTCTCGCAACGCCTATTATCGTGGTCTTCAAGGCGAATCGACTTGCTATCTGGCAGCTCGTCTCACCACAGCCATATTAGCTGATAATCCGGCCATGATCATCATGGTCAACATGAACGATCCGCCATAACTAATATAAGGTAATGGAATTCCAGTAACGGGCATAATACCTGCGATCATTCCCAGATTGACGAAAATGTGGAAAATAAGCACTGCAGCAATCCCAATCTGGATGACACTATCAAATCTGAATTTGCAGTTATAGGCTTGTGAAATCAATTTTGCAATTAGCAGATAGAAAAGGGTCATCACGATCATAACACCCACAAAGCCGAATTCTTCACCAATAACCGTCATAATAAAATCAGTGTGTTGTTCAGGAAGAAACTTTAAATGGGTCTGGGTTCCCTCTCCGAAACCTTTGCCAAAAGGTCCTCCAGCCCCGAAAGCAGTTAATGACTGTGAAACCTGATAACCTGCTCCCAGTGGATCAGCCTCAGAATCCATGAGTGACATTATACGCTGCTGCTGGTACGGCTTAAGTAAGGCCCAAAGCAGGTTTGTGATGCCTCCAAGACCTACATTGATACTAAAATTGAAAACTTTGGTCCAAATCGGCAGGTTCCCAAAATACAGAATGACAATGATCAGTCCCATCCAGAGAAAAAATGGAAATATTTTAAAAGCAGCGATCATGGAAATCGCAGGAGCTAACAGGAGAAAGAAATGCAACGGTTTA
>JAOZSM010000062.1:0-10333 GCA_029939675.1 Fidelibacterota bacterium | reverse complement strand
ATTTAATACCTGCCCAGAAGATCACAACGATGAGGATCCCAAAGTAGACCAAAGCTGTTCCCAAATCAGGCTGGATCAACACGAGCATAGTGGGGATAATAGTCATGCCAAACGGAGTCATGAGCTCCTTAACCGATGAAAGACGGCGCTTATGATCTGCAAAATACTTGGCCAGAGCAACCAACAGAAAGATCTTCATAAATTCGGAGGGTTGAATTCCAAAACTACCAAAAGTTATCCAGCGACTTGTTGAGCCGCCCTTGTTCATGGCAATGGGAATAAGCAGCATTACAATGCCAACACCATATACCAGGTAAGCTACATTATGGATTACTTTTCGAGGAATCATAAATGCTGTGAAGAATAATCCCAGCCCCAAAAGGACCCACACACTCTGTCTGATAAAATAGCCTGAGCTGCTGGCATGCTGTACTTCAATGCTATAAATTGCGAGCAAGCCACTGGTTGACAATAAAACAACCAAAGCCAGTGTACTCAAATCGAGGTCACGGAGACGATTAAGCAAGTAGACTCTTAATTTCATTCAGGTTTCCTTGCAATTTCTCGTAAAATCCTGCCAATCAGGGGAGCTGCTTTTCCACCTCCACCACCCCCATTCTCCAGGAGAACCGCCCATGAATATGGATAACGATCATCCAAACTAAAACCAATAAACCAGGCATGGTCTTCTCCATGAGGATTCTGAGCTGTACCGGTTTTTCCGTAGATATCCCAATTCCTTTGACGAGCGGCCTTTGCAGTACCTCGTGGTCCATTAACCACGGCCCACATAGCCGTATGAATAAATTCCCAATTATCATCAGAAGCAGCAACAGCCTGTTTGGGAGCTGGCTCATTAAGCTGAATAATATCCCCATTTTTTGAAACCACTTTCCTGACAAAATGAGGTCGAAACTGGGTGCCTTTTTGAGCCAGGATTCCAGCAAATTGGGCTAACTGAAGCGGTGTGACCAATACATCACCCTGCCCCACAACAATATTGAGTAAGTTGCCTCTGGTCCATTTCTTAACACCATATTTTCTGTTCATGTAGCGGGTGTCCGGAACCAGACCCTTGTTCTCACCAGGGATATCGATACCGGTCAATTGCCCCAGACCAAATTCGCGGGCAAGGTGAGCCCAATCTTCCAACCCAATATCCTGGATCAGGTTAAAGAAATAAACATTACATGATTGTTGGATGGCATTGTGCAGATTCATCTTGCCATGTCCGGTCTTTTTCCAACAACCAAATGACCGATTACCCAACCGATAGCTGCCCCGGCAGATGTAAGTCCGCTCTCTTGCATTGGAATGATTTTCCAGAGAGTATAATGCCGCCAACGGTTTAAGGGTAGAGCCAGCTGGATACAAGCCCTGGACACCTCGATCAAACAATGGCTTCCGGGGATTCTCCAATAATGCTTTCCAGTCCTTGGAAGAGATTCGACCAGAAAGCATATCCAGATCATATCCAGGACGACTGGCGTAGGCCATAATCTCGCCGGTCTTGTGATTTAAAATCACAATCGAACCAGATGAATCAGACAGTGCTTTTTCTGATGCTTTTTGAATAAAGGGATCAATGCTTAAATACAGATCATGCCCTGGAACTGGGATAATGGGAGCCCGATCAGCAACATCACCAATTTCCTGACCTAAAGCATTGACCTCAATGTAGCGAAAACCCCGCTTGCCATGCAAAACTGACTCATAGTGTTTTTCCAGGCCTTTCCAGCCGACCTGATCTCCAGGCTGATAATCTGAATCCTTGCCATAACGGTCCAGATTGTCGCGGTTAATTTCTCGGGTATAGCCCAGAGCATGGGAAAGATTAAGATCAGAAATGTATTTACGGATCGGTTCAATACTATAGGTTACACCAATAAGCTCCAAACGATGTTCCTGTAGATGGGATATCTTTTCAAAAGGAACTCGACCAAATACTTTTGCAGGAGCAAATGAACCTCGACGATTTTTTGCGATTCGACGATTGATCTCTTCAATTGATACGCCCATAATATCAGAGAGCCTATTTAGTGATTCAGGCTTATCCTTCAACTCTATGGGAATAATGGAAATAGTATAACTAGGGGCATTATCGACAATGATATTTCCCTCTCTATCATAGATAATTCCCCGGGAAGCAAGTACAGGGATAGCCCTGATGTGGTTTGCAATCGCTTTCTCAGCATATTTTTCGTGCAGGACAACCATGAGATAGTAATAACGACCCACAAGAATCAAGAACAAGAACATCAGTGCGCCCTGGATCAAATAAGATCGCCAGCTTTCAACAATGTTTTTACCTTGGAGCACTACTTGGATCCGACACGCAGGAGAACAAATATTCCGCTTAAAAGTCCTAGTGTATAGATGGTTTTCGGTAACAGGATTAGAAAGACGATATTACCAGCTGCCCATTGTGAGTCCTGCAGGGTAATCATCACTGTCAGAATAAAGAAAACCAGCAGAAATCCAGTATGAAGCAGGTATTGTACAACAATTGGGATCCGTACGATACGACTATAAAATATACCGGCCAGGTAGCCCACAATTGATAGTGCCAGAGCGCTGATACCCACCATATGCGTACCAGTGAGGGAATCGATTAAAAAGCCCAGAATAAAACCCAGCCAAATTGCCTGGAGTTGATTATGGGTTAATCCGACATAAATGACATAGATGACCAGGAAACTGGGAGTCACGCCATAAATGCTGAAAATATCGCCCAGCATCCATTGAAATATGAGAACAAGCAGACCCAACACGCTGTATTTAAGAATATCAATCATCTTGATCGAGGATAAATACCTCCTCCAGGCGATTAAAGTCAGTAGCCAGGTCAACTTGAATTGATTTTACATAGTCTTCGATTACCGGTGAAATCTCAGAGACCCAGCCCACGAAAATATGTTCTGGAAAAATATCACTAAACCCAGAGGTCAATACCGAATCTCCGGCAATTACCTCAGCATTCTTGGGAACATCTTGAATGACATAGCCCTTTTTCAAGGTGTAACTTAAAATACCCACATTCCGGGAACGCATCTCACGCACAGACACCCTGAAATTCTTATCATTCACCAGTTGGACCAATGCAGTATTCCGTGAGACCGCAACAACTTTTCCGACCAATTGGGCCTGGGCATCAATCACACCAGAGAGCGGTTTAACACCATCTTTTGATCCCTGATCAACAGTCAGACTGTTCATCGTGTAGCTGCCCACATCAGAAAGCACATTAGCTGGAATCACATCAAAACCCTGCTCGCCTTTGAAACCAAGCATTTTCCTTAAACGTAAATTTTCCTGAAGGAGCGTTTTATGCCTATTCAACTCGATCTGAGCTTTTATGTAGCTCTGTTGGAGTTTGTGATAATCCTTTTCGATGGTAAAGAGGGTTTCAATCCATTGGATAGGAACATATAGATACGCTGAAGATTCCAGGATCAGGTTACGGGACTGCCTAACCAACGGACTGTCTCCGGAGCCAATAATCACCAGTGATAGGGCGATAGCCACCAGTAAGTTTAATGGAACTTTATAACGGGAAAGTGGAGATACGGATGTAGCCAAGGTCTATCCTAGTTCATCGTTTGGGTGATCAATAAAGGACATCCTCAAATCGATCTATATGATCCAGAACCTTGCCAGTGCCCTGTACGATGGAAAGCAATGGGTATTCAGCCACATTTACAGGTAAATCTACTTCCAGTCGCATGCGTTTGTCAAAACCCTGGAGCAAGGCACCACCACCAGTAAGAATAATCCCCCGATCCAAAAGATCTGAGCTTAGTTCTGGTGGAGTCCGTTCCAGACACATTTTTACAGCATCAACAATAAGATCAATTGTATCACGCAGGGCATCCCGGATTTCCGAAGAAGAAACCTCAATTGTCTTAGGGATACCGGCAATCATATTGCGTCCCTTAACCGAAAGTTTATAATCTGTTCCCTGGAGGGCTGAGCCAACATTACATTTGATGCTTTCTGCAGTACGTTCCCCAATAAGTAGATTATGATCTCGCTTAAAATGTTGAATTATTGCTTCATCCATCTCATCACCTGCAACTCTAAGTGATTCTTTTGTGACGATCCCATTCAAAGCAATAATCGCAATTTCAGTCGTTCCACCGCCGATATCCACGATCATATTTCCAACAGGCTCACTAATATCGATCCCAATTCCGATGGCTGCAGCAACTGGTTCTTCTATTAGAAAAACTTCCCGAGCGTTTCGTCGTTCTGCGGACTCTTTGACTGCGCGTTTCTCAACTTCGGTAATCCCGGAAGGAACGCAAATAACCATGCGGGGACGGGCCAGTTTGGAAATTGGTAATTTATTCAAGAAACCTTGCAACATGCCGTCGGCCATTTCAAAGTCAGCAATAACCCCATCTCGCAAGGGACGAATAGTTTCAATTTCCTGGTGGACCTTGCCAACCATTCTTTTCGCTTCATTTCCTACAGCAATAACCTTGGAAGTGGATTTTGATCTAGCAACAATGGATGGTTCGTTTAGAACAATACCTTGTCCACGAACATAAATAAGTGTGTTTGCAGTCCCTAAATCGACTGCAATGTCAACACCCATCCAATTTCTAAAATTTGAAAATTTAGCGGCCATCTGCCCTCTCGTGCCTGAATAGTGCCTTCAGGTCTTTGATATTCAATACTTTACACTCATCCCAAAAACGTTTTTTCTGGGCAATGCAAAATCTAGAAATATTTTGCCCAATAGCACTTGTTAATTGAAAGGGAATGTGGATATTTTTGCTAGTAGCGGAAACGCCAGTCATTCTGATCCAGGAAACGTTGGTCCAAACGATAATCACCAAATCCTGTTTCATCACGAAAAACAAACTGTTTACCAATCCGGTAATATTCCCAGACCTGATACGGTTTACGATCTACTTCAAAGGGGCTTCTCTGAATCTCATCCGGTGGTCCAAAAAGAATGTAAATCATACCTCTATCTGATCTCCACCCCTCTTGAATAACGGAAAAGGCTTCGATGGAAAAAGCGACCCGACGGTAATATTCATCCATTAACTCATTCTCTGTCGTTCCAGGAGTTGGGTCAAGGCTCAGCCAGAACTCTCTGAACTTAACTAGTTCATCGTCAACTGCTCCATGAAGAATTTCTCGAATTTGACTTTCAGTCGTGATATAGACCAACTGTTTGACAGCTTCATCCAGATCACCCACATCAAAATTGATTCCTCGGATGCGCACGTTAAAATTAGTCTTGGTAGTCACCCGGTTTTCCTGGCCATCCGTTGCAGTTAAATGCAAGGCATAATTTGTGAAATGCATATCGGTCAAAGGCACTACAAAAGTTAACAGAGAATCTATGGCACCCTGATGATTCAAAATCAGGCTTTCTCCGAGTTTCTTTTCCCCTTTAACAACAAGTTGATATTTCAGTTCATAAGGATGAAGCTCCCCGATAAGTCTGACCTTAAAGAGCAGGGTATCGATAATTTCATAAAATGACTGATTAACTAAAAGCTCAGATTTGTCAGAAGAAGGATTGTCCATGATCAGAATATTTCCCAAGGCCAATTCACCGGAATACATGTTGGACTGATCAACATCATCAGTGAGGATACGGGATTTTTTTGTATATAAATCTGTAACCCGCACGTTGATCGTAAGTTCAGCAGCTGGTACAGTAAAACTATTGACGGCGAGAACTGTTTTGTCAGTTTTGCGGGTGTCCTGGTAGGAATTTAATTTAAGTGAATCACTCCATATCTTACCGGCAAGCCGCTCATTATCTTTATCTAAAATGTTGACGCCAACTTCATAGCGAGCTAAGTAATTCTCACCCACTCGTGTGAACTGTAGTTCAGTATATGGAATTTTCACATGAACAGAGACTTTGATATTGGCTTTATCTGCCAGGGGTTCTGACAAACCAACAAAGGAGAAATTGGGGAGCGTTAAATCTTTATCCTGATTTATCTTTTGATCCGTACACCCTGCCACGAGCAACATTAGAAGCAGAATAGCAATTGTTAATTTTATTCTAGATTTCGCCACTTAATCCTCGTTAATCCTAAATTTGTGCCAAGCCAAATATAGTTTTCATTTGCTACTAAATCAGTCACAAAATTACTAATCAGGCCATCATTTCGTGTATAATGTCTCCATGCACCTGTACCAGGCTCAAAACTGAACAAGCCCAGATCGGTCCCAACCCAGGTTCTATGCCCGACAATACTAAGCCCTCGGGGTTTAAACGGTGCGTTAGGAGCCAAAAACATTAGTCCTGTTTCCAAAACCAGGTCAACCTTAATCAAACCACGGTGAGTGCTGGCCCATAGAGTTTCACCCTGGAATATGCTCTCATAGATCGGGTCAATTCCTGCATCCTCCCCTGGGGAATGAATTTCTCCATTACTATTGATGCGAGCGATAAAACTAAGACTGGCCTCATCAAATATGAAAAGACCATAATAGCTTGAGAGATAATATCTACCTTCTGAATAATTGATATCAAATACTGGCCAGTCCAGATCTGTAGTGAACATAGTTCTAAGCAAAAGCCCTGATTCGTGAAACAAATAGGCATTGCGCTCTGTGGCTACCATTATATTTCCGTGATCTCCGGCAGCAATTGAATAGATTCGTTTACTCACTAAATCCTTTTTGGAAATGATGCGATCCCAATCAGTACGTTGGTCTTTTTTAATGAATACGCCGCCCCGTCCAGCAATAAGAAGATCAGAATTTCGCTGGTCTATAGCTGATACGAAGGAATAATCGAAAACCGGATCGCGGATTGCTTCATCATATGCAGCCTGGAAACCATGCAAATAGGTTACACCTGCCCGTCCACCGAGAATGAGCTCATCAGCAACCAATTCCAGACACATCACATCCGGTGACAGGAGACCAAAAGGCAACGCGCTAAATACTCCTCCAGCTATTTTCTGATGAAAGACTCCCATCCCATACGTACTCAGAAACGTCTCACCAGATCCAACATCACCTGAGATCGAGGAGACCTCTGTTGCTGACGCTCGGGGATAGTTATCTAAATGAAGCAGACCGTTTGCATCAAATCCCCCACCCCTAACTGTCTGGATCGGTAGTGATTCATAGATCAGATTTAATCCAGAATCAATATTGCCAATCGGTTGAAGATTTTCCCAATCAAGATCAAGTGTTGAACGTGTTCCCCAAGTTTCAAAGGTCCCGGAACTTTTTAGAAATACTGCCGAGTAACTCTCGCCAGCCCCGGAGTTTACAGAAGTAACTACCACATATCGGTCAGAAACAGCCAGTTCATATTTACCTGAAAATAAGGCATCACCAGGGAGGGCTGCCCGAGACATCCAGTCAGTTAAATGGTCATAGAGAAAAACATTATCAGGGGTAACGATCCAGACATCCTGGGTTCCAGGATCCTGCCAAACCAGGAGTGCTGGATATTGAATTAAACCATTACTGGCCGTGATGGGGTCCAACCATTGCCCATGATGATGATCGTAAACCAGAACCCCGTCTTCAACTGCAAAATAGACATTCCAGGTTCCATAATAACTATGATTGACATGCTTTCCTGATGGGATACTTATGAAAGTACCACGCTCATAAACACTTTGCGCAGTACCAGATATTGACATCCCTATCAGCAGGATTACGAGTAGAATACTCTGTTTTCGACTATGAATGAGTGAGCGATATTTCAACAAAGATCTGATACGAGCCCTTCCTTTTCCGGACTATTCTACTTCAGTGAGATAGACAGCGAGGATCAGATATGCTAGTACGCCAAATCCAAATGATCCCAGAGTTGCCATGACCCAAAAGATACGAATGAGGTTAGAGTCAACCTTAAAATAGATCCCGATCCCTCCACAGATACCGGCAATTCTTCTATCACTACGGGATCTATGCAGTTTTTTCCCTTGAGGGAATACTTCATCGATGGATGATCTGATATCGGTTTTGTTTGATTGATTGAAAAACAGATAGAGTCCCAGACCAATTACCAGCAAGGGCCATAGAACACTTCCCATAAAAACCGCTACACCGGCAAACAGCCCGCCAAGGGGACCAATCAACCCAAGGAGCAGTAAAAGCCCGGCAACAATTAATAATACGCCCCATAACCGATGAGTGAATATAACTGGTGCACTCTCTTTTGGGGTTTCAGTCCTGGCTGTCTCAGTATCTGGATTTTTGGGGATGATCAGCATGGCAACCAAATAGGCCAGCACACCGGTTCCTCCGAAGATTACCATGACTATCCACAATAGGCGAATGATCACAGGATCGATATTAAAATATTCTCCTATCCCTCCGCAAACACCATCAAATACTTTATCTTTACCTGATTTATATAATTTATTCATAATTACCCTTCCAAGCTGCCATTGATCTCAGTTGCAGACCCCTGCACCAGGGGAACGAACCTGACGGCATCTTTTCGCTCATGCGTTAATTGTTCACCACTCTTTTTATAGATCCAGACATGTTGATGTCCTTTTCCTTCTGGAGCCACGAGGATGCCCCCATCAGACAGGGATTTAAATAAATGAGGGGGTATTCTCGGTGGGCTTGCCCATAAAATGACACGATCGTATACCTGTCCCTCTGGTAATTGTTCCCAGGCACTATGATGATTAAAAGAGACATTGTTGATAGAGAGTTGTTTTAAAACTGATTGGGATCCTCGAATCAGCTCACTATAAACCTCATAGGCATCAACATACCTACATAGTTTAGCCAATATGGCTGTTGCATACCCGCTGCCACTCCCGATCTCCAAAACAGTGTGATCCACTTCCAGCTCCAGATAATCGATCATTAAAGCGACAATGAATGGTTGGCTGATAGTTTGGCCGGCAGGTATGGGAATTGGGTGATCGCCGTAGGAATCCTGAATTGGTACGTGGGGGATAAATAGATGCCGTGGAACCTCTGTAAATGCGCGGAGAATGTCATCTTTTACTATGCCCCGATACTTCAACTGTTCAGCGACCATTTCAAGTCGTAATTCGTATGAATTATTATAATCCCAGGTGGATGTCATGCTTCAATTTAACCCGATTCTATAGCCAGACATTAACTTATCGAAAATCATTAATATTCACTACCAATTGAGCTATATTCCACGACTTCATTAAATTTACCGGAAACAACCGGTTGGCACCTTTGAACATGGAGAATACACTACATGAATATAGGCAAACAGTTGCGATTGGTACGTGAAGGTCACAATATGCTGCAAAAGGATTTGGCAGACCAGGCTGGTCTAGATCGAAGCTATGTCAGTAAGCTGGAACGGGGTCTAGGTGATCCCACTTTTTCCACTCTGGAGAAAATAGCAAAAGCCTACCAACTCTCCGTCCCCCACTTGCTCAATTACGGCAGTCAGGAAAGTCTTAGTCTCGATATTGAAGCTGCTATTGATGCTCTAAAAACCCTTAAATACAATATGGTCAAAATTGAGCTTAATATCAAGCCGCTCTAAAAAAAAGCAAGCAGGATCCGATTGCATCCTGCCTGCTTATAATAAATAGGGACGATCTGTCAAAGAACTTGTGCTAATCACTCAGCGGGTACGATACTGGAAGGGCAACTCGTAATTTACAGCAACTGCATTACCTCTTTGCAGAGCTGGATTCCATTTCGTAGATAAAACTGCATTAATGGCTGATTCGTCAAACATTGCACCAGCGCTCTGTGAGACGCGTATGTTCGATACATTTCCATTAACATCAACTCTAAAGTTTAACACTACATCACCTTCCAGATGTTCTCTTTCCGCTAGCATGGGATAGGCGGTGTTTTGTTCCAGAATTTCCAGCCCACCGATGGGACTGGGTTGACAACATTCGGTTACAAATGTTGGGGCAGCTGATAAGCTGACCACGGTCAACAATAAAACCAGGGTGGTGAGTGTAAGTTTGCTTCTTGTCATGATTGCCTCCTTGTTGGCTTTGTTTGGATCATTCATCCTCCTCTCCCTTTCACAAACCACATGCCAGTAACACCTACATTACTGTATCTATATGTATATTCGGATGTTATGCAGGTATTGAGAATTGATATAATCAACATTTACAATAGAATTATGATATACTATCATATCCAAATGATATGGATTTCTCTAAGAATACTCCCCCGATCCAGAGAAAACCCACAAACATATTATTTGCATCAAAAACTATTTGCGACGCCATTGACCAGATTTATATTCTCGCCGCTTTTAAGCTATCCCTGATAGCAGACAAGAGATTGCGAGAGTAGCTCAGTTGGTAGAGCTCCACGTTGCCAACGTGGTTGTCGCCGGTTCGAGTCCGGTCTCTCGCTC
>JAOZSM010000061.1 GCA_029939675.1 Fidelibacterota bacterium | reverse complement strand
TCACTCTGCCTTAGCTCAGTTTCCTTAATCAAGTATACAGAACCACCAATATTCTTCACTTTTTTACTGATCTTCGTGGCTGTTACAATGCTGCCTTCTGTTTCTATAATCGTGGCTTTTAAGTAAATGGATATCTCTGTTTCCAGGCCACTGACAACTGAAATAACTATCGCTTTGGGTCGATACCCCATCATACTGGCTTTGAGCCGATATTTTCCAGGAGATACATCAGCTATTTTAAAATCTCCCTGGTCATTTGTGATATCACCCACTGATAATTTGCTGATAGTGACTTGAACATATTCTAACATCTCACCGGTTTCTAAGTCTGCAATATGACCCTTAATTGAACCTGTTTCCTGGCCTAATAGCCCCCCTAAGCCACCTAAAACCATGGTTAGTACGATCCGATTTAAAATCCTCACTTCATCCCTTTCACGACACATCACCCGCGTATAGATAATGTGAATTTACTGCTCCTTTTGCAATTACGATCGATTGAGTTTTACTGGAATAGATTGTGGTACTGGTTCCCGGTTACACTTCGCCGGGTACCGACTTCTCTTCAATCCTGAAATTGATTTTGAATCATTTACAGCTCTGCGGTCAAAATATCGGTTGATAATATTTTGCTTTAAACACTGGCACTATATCGTCCCAGTTACCTTAACAAACTAAGCTGATGCATTCAGATATAAGCAAAAGTTGCCCAATTATTGATATAACTAGTGTATATCTGACGACTTGCAAGTCTACCTAAAATGAATCACATGCTTGCGCAATCTGTTAGCTACCTGTAAATGTCTATTCAGTATGGATGGGGCTTATACGATGGGGATTGGTGAAGGGGGCTCTAAATAGAAGGATTCGTATATATTAACTTCATTTCTATATTTTTTTTCAACAGGTGCCTGAATGTTTTGTACCATAGAGCTTGTTTGCAAGAATGAATCAAGATGTCCAGGAATAACAAAAACAACGACCGTTTCGTGGGGTTCAGTACATCCGCATTGTGATAAACTCTGGGTGGAACAACAGGTGCCCCCACAAGACCCACCACCATCCTGGCAACCACAGGAGCAGCTGCTTCCACTGGAAGTATGCACGATCTGTTTGATACTTATATTTTGGACTGAAATGATCAATGAAAACACGATACCCATGCTACAGCTCAGGATGATTCGTAACCATGAAACCATATCGTCCATCTTATTTTGCCTCATGCTACAATCTATCAATAGATGAAGCTGTTTCAATGGTCAATTACTGGTCTTGCTAATTATAATACACACTCTACTGGGTCGTCATCATTATTAAAGCATTTTACGCGAAAGCAAGACCAAAAGACCCTTACTTCAAGCCCTGTAAAATCACGTACTTGCAAGCATGTCTATTGCGCATGTGTTGTGACCATCAATAATACATTGTAGGCATATAGTTTATTATAAATGATTGCAATATCTAATTATTAAGACTAGACAATATCGCTTCTCTATATTTAATTCTACCGCATGGTGAAAAGGTATCGCTGTATTAGTCAAAAATAAATTTGTTTTACACTAATTGATGATAATAAAGGTAATAATTACGGGGTTTTAACTCCTTTACAAAATTTTGATGCACATTAAGTATTAATGCCAAAAATCAATATCATGACAGAATAGTAAACAGGTTAAACCGAGGAGGAATCGATGAATTTTAACCTAAAAAAGACGCTTGTATTGACGCTTGTGCTGACTCTAGGCTTTGCCACTCAGGCATTTGGCCAGGCAGCTCTGCAAAAAGTGATGCAGGAGCGTGGATTAACAGAAAAAGACATTCTCGCTGCTGCTAAAACCTACACCCCCACTGGTGGTCGTGACGAATATGTCGTTTTCAGCTCTGGTGGTCAGAGTGGCCAGGTAATTGTCTATGGGATTCCTTCCATGCGGATCCTGAAGTACATTGCTGTTTTCACGCCAGAACCATGGCAGGGCTACGGTTTTGATGACGAATCCAAAGAAGTTTTAAAAGGTGGCCGTATTCTCGGTAAAGATATCACTTACGGTGATTCTCACCACCCAGCTTTTTCTGAAACTGATGGTGAATATGATGGCCGTTATATTTTTATTAACGACAAAGCCAACCCTCGTCTCGCTGTTATCGATCTCCACGATTTTGAAACCAAGCAAATTGTGGCCAACCCCTTCTTTAAATCCGATCATGGTGGGGCCTTTGTAACCCCAAATACTGAATATGTCATGGAAGCCAGCCAGTATGCAGCTCCTTACTCAACTGATTATGTACCGATAGAGGATTTCAATGATAAGTACCGCGGTGGTCTGACCTATTGGAAGTTCGATGCTGAAAAAGGTCGTCTGGTTAATGATGAATCATTTACCTTTGAATTACCTCCCTATAGCCAGGATTTAAGTGATGCTGGTAAAGGTCCCAGTTACGGTTGGGGTTTCACCAACTCATTCTGTACCGAACGTTATGTTGGCGGTATCGAGAGCGGTCGTCCTCCTTTTGAGGCGGGTTGTTCATCAAAAGACACTGATTTCATGCACGTTACCAATTGGAAAAAAGCGGCTGAATTAGCTGCCAAGGGTAAGTTCAAAAAAGTTAACGGTCAGTATCTGATCACCATGAAACAGGCTGTTAAATACAAACTGCTATATCTTATTCCTGAGCCAAAGAGTCCTCACGGTGTTGATGTTACTCCAGATGGAAAACATATTATCGTAGCTGGTAAGCTTGACAGTCATGCCTGGGTTTATAGCTGGGCTAAGATTGAAAGAGCCATCAAAAAGAAAAAGTTTGAAGGCAAAGATCCATATGGGATTCCGATCATTGCATTGGAAACCGCCCTGGAACGCTCCGTCAATGTTGGTCTTGGACCACTGCATACCCAGTTTGATTCTGAAGACGGTGTGGTTTACACATCCATCTATGTTGATTCTCGAATCACAAAGTGGAATTATAAGACGGGTAAAGTTTTGGATATGATTCCTATTCATTACAATGTGGGCCACTTGATGACCATGGAAGGTGACTCTAAGTCCCCTGATGGCAAGTACCTCGTTGCTTTGAACAAACTATCCATTGACCGTTTTAATCCTGTTGGTCCTTTGCACCCACAGAATCATCAGTTGATTGATATTAGTGGATCAAAAATGCAGTTACTGTATGATATGCCAATTCCACTAGGCGAGCCTCACTATGCTGCTGCTATTAAAGCTGATAAACTTCAGCCCGCTGTTCGTTACAAATCAGGTTGGAACAGTCGTACTGACAGTCGTTCTCCCTACCGGACCCGTGCTGGTCGCGAACGGATCGAGCGTAAGGGCAACAAGGTTGACATTTATGGAACCTTGATCCGCTCTCACATCAATCCTGAGATTATCACTGTCACTGAAGGTGATGTCGTATCTTTCCACCTGACTAACCTTGAGCGTGCTCAGGATGAAGTCCATGGCTTTGCCATGTACGGTCACAATGTACAGTTGTCAGTTGAGCCAGGTAAAACTGCATCAGCCACCTTTACTGCTGATAAGGCCGGTGTCTACCCATACTACTGTACTGAATTCTGTTCTGCTCTCCACCTTGAGATGCAGGGATATCTTCTAGTTAAGCCCAAAGGCTACAAAGACATCAAAAAGAAGATTGTAGAAGGTCACAAGTACACCAAGTCTGATTATGAAACCCAGGTTGCAACCAATATCGCAACCCAGGAAATCATCAATCAGGTTGTGGGATATATCACTGAGCGCAACTACACCGACTTTGCCATTGTAGTTGCCCTGGTTGAAGATGCAACTGACCAACTTGGATTTGCTGATGAAGCCAAGAAGAAGTCTGAAGCGGCTGCCCTTAAGGGCGATTATCAGAATGCCATGCTTTGGGCCAATCAATGGTGGCAATATCAGGTTAAAACAGCTGACTTAGGTTTGCGTGCCAAGACTCATCTCGATGAGAATGGTGCCAAAAAAGTTAAGTAAGCTATAATATATAACCCTGGATAAAGGGTCATGTTACCAATGTGTCGGGTTCCGGAAGAAAATCAACGGGAACCCGACACATTTTATGTTAGTAACAGTATTTATTATACGCAATAGAAGTGGAGAAATAATATGAAATGGATTAATTCAAAGATGGTACTGGTGGTCAGTTTGGCTGCCTTGGTCTCCATTTCTGCCTGTGGTGGTGGAGATAGTGAGAAAGCCAAACCCGTAGCTGAAACCAAAGAGGTTGCCAAGGCGGCACCAGAAACTAAGCCCGTAGCTGAAAATTCAGTTGGTGCTGAGTTGTACAAAACCAGGACCTGTTTTACCTGTCACGGTGTGGATGGAAAATCACCTATTCTGCCCCAATATCCCAATATCGCCGGTCAAACTGCTGAATATGCCTTACAGCAAATGCAGGATATTAAAGCAGGTGTTCGCACTAATGGTATGACCGCTGCCATGAAGGGCATCATGCACCTGGTTTCAGATGAAGAGATAAAACTTCTTGCTGAATATGTTTCTACTTTTCCACGTCGTGAAGGTGGTCTTTCCATGGCAGAAGATTCTGAAGGTGCCAAACTTTTCAAAACCAAGACCTGCTTTACTTGTCATGGAGCTGATGGTAAAACCCCACTCCTACCGAACTATCCTAAAATTGAAGGTCAAAGTGCCGAATATGCACTCCAGCAAATGCACGACATAAAAACCGGCGTTCGTAACAATGCTCAAACTGCAGCCATGAAGGGCATCATGCACTTGGTTAGCGACGAGGAAATGACCACGTTGGCAACCTACCTGTCTACATTGGTAAAATAGATTAAGACTTAAAGAGAGATTCTCATGAAAAAAACAATACTTTTAATAATGACTGCAACACTATTAACCGTGATGCCCCTCAGTGCTCAACAACATTGGATGAATGAGGGCGGCGAACGTGAAGACGCCATGCATTTGACCCCAGACCTGGAGAATGGACTGGAGGTCTTTGAAGTTTGTTCCGGTTGTCACCTTCCTGAAGGTTGGGGAACCAAAGAAGGAACCTTCCCTCAGTTGGCAGGGCAACTGGCATCTGTCTCCATCAAACAGCTCGACGATATCCGCCAACTCAATCGGGATAACCCTACCATGTATCCTTTTGCGCTCCCTCGTTCTATCGGAGGTGCTCAATCCTTGGCCGATGTAGTCGCTTATATTGAGAAATTACCCATGAACCCAGATAACGGCAAAGGTAAGTGGGTTGCTGGTACAGTGGAATTTAAACAGGGTCAAAAACTTTTTCTTGATAACTGTATCCAGTGTCATGGCACAACGGGTGAAGGTGATGCCACAAAGTATTACCCGCTTATTCAGGGTCAACACTATAATTATATGCTGCGTCAGTTCGAATGGATTCGTGACGGAAAACGTCGCAATGCCAATCCAGACATGGTTAAGCAAATCGCAGGCTTTAGCGATAAAGACATGCAAATGGTGATCAACTATGTCTCACGCATTCCTGTACCCAAAGAAAAACTCGCAACAAGCGCTGACTGGCAAAATCCAGATTTCGATTGATAGGAAACAAGATGTCTACACAAATGATTTCATTTCTAAAGATCAAATTACCCGTTATTGTGGCGGCTCTGCTCTTGATCCCAATCTACACCCTTCCCATTTGGTGGGTGTCATTGACTGCGCCCAATTATCCTGAAGAAGCCTTTCCGGATGGGGTTAAAATCCACTTCCATATGACCGGGGTATTCAATGGTTGTCAGACAGTTGAGAATGACGAGATCATAGAGGATGAGGCACTGGACTGTGTCCATGAAATGGATACGATCAACCACTATGTTGGTATGTTTCCCATTGCCTCAGGTGCACCCATTGAACATTCGCTCTCTTTCTTCTTGTTGATCATGCTGGGGCTCATGCTGCTCAGCACGTTGGTAGATGATCCCAACAAGCGCGCCATGGCCATGTCAGTCAGTTTTTCCGTGGTTGCTATCTGGCTGGTTCTGGCACTCTATCTGCCCAATGGACTCAATTTCCATAGTGCTGAATATCTTTCCGGTCGGGTCTCTGCTTTGGGACAAGAAGGTGATGACAATGAAAAGCCCATGACGGCTGGAGAGGCTCTTATCGCCAGTTTGAAGGCTTCACTAGCGTCTAGTGGTGTTGATGTGGGTAGTGATGATGATGCAGATCTTAGTCAAAAAAAGCAGGATATTGCCTTTCTCAAAGATGCTTTCGAGTCCAGCCAGAAAAAGCTGGCTATTGACGAAGATTGGGAAGGTAGCGGTATTCAGCTATTGGGTTGGCACTACCGAACGAGTCTGGCTCGGTACTTTAATAATCCTGACGTTATTGGACCCAAGGTCAAAACGATGACCATGGCAGCTAATTTAGTGGTTGGCTTATTAATCCTGTCCATGATCGGCTTTGTATTCGGCGCCCGCAAGACCAATGGTTGGATCTATAAATTACTGGTTCTGATACCTGCCAGTTTACCAGCTTTATTTGTGCTTATTTATTCTATCTGGCTTGGCTGGTATGGCCATCGGATGAGTGACATGGGAGCTTTTACACTTAAACCCTTTATGCCCACTGTTTTTGGACAAGGTAAGGTCGCCCAGTTTACGACCAACTCTTACCCACATATCGGTTTCTTTTTAATGTTGGCTCTATCAGCACTCCTGGTGTATTCCATGCTTGCTAAACGAAACGAGGAAGCCGAGAATCAACAGGATAGTGATTAAACGTCGAGCACAAGAGGCTAAACGCTTCATGAGAAATTGGAGGAAGGGCCTAATGGTCCTTCCTCTGCTTATATCCCTGTTTATTCCAAGGGTTTATGCTGCGTATCCTTCGTTTCAAGATTTGGTAGACGAAGCGGGGAAAGATGCATTCCTCATTCCAGAACCTGGTATTTATGCAGGACCGGTTGTTTTAGAATTTCCCCTTACTATTGATGGCCAAAACAAGGTCACCATTGATGGTGGCGGGAAAGGATCGGTTATCTATATCGAGACCGATGGCGCAACGGTTAAAGGTTTACGCCTGACCAACTCTGGTAAATCCCATAATGATATTGACGCCGGAGTTCAAGTTCGGGGTAATTTTAACATCGTCAAAGACAATGTCATCGATGATTGTCTATTCGGTGTGGATTTACAACAATCTGATTTTTGCATCGTTCGGCGCAATCATATTTCATCCAAGGATTTTGACCTGGGTCAGCGAGGGGATGCCATCCGACTCTGGTACAGCTTTAACAATAAAATTGAAGATAATAGTATCATTAATTCTCGGGATGTGGTGGTTTGGTACTCAGCAGATAACACCATCACTGGAAATACAGGGACCAATAGTCGCTACTCCCTTCATTTCATGTATTCGCGCTACAACCTGGTTGAGAACAACAGCTATTACAATAATACCGTGGGAATCTTTCTCATGTACAGTGATGGTATCATTGTTCGGAATAATCTGATCGCCCACGCAGCCGGGCCTACCGGGATTGGAATTGGCTTTAAAGAAACATCAGATGTAGTTATTGAAGACAATGAAATTCTATACTGTGCCAGTGGAATGTATATCGACATTTCACCCTTCCAGCCTGATGAAATCAACACCTTTACAAATAATTTGATTGCTTATAACGGCATCGGAATCCGGTTTCTAAATGATTGGCATGGCAATGAATTTCGTCGCAATCAATTTGCCGGTAACCTGACCCAAATTGCGGTCGGTGGCGGCGGTGGTGCCAGTCACCATGTCTGGGAAGGCAACTACTGGAGTGATTTTGAGGGGTTTGATCTGGATGGTGACAATATCGGTGACAAACCTTACGAATTGTATAGTTACGCTGACCGGATCTGGCAGGACGTGGCCTTTGCCCAGTTTTTTAAAGGCTCTCCCATGTTAGAGGTTCTGGATTTCCTGGAGCGTCTGGCGCCCTTTGCTGAGCCACAACTGATCCTCCGGGATCGTACACCGAGCATTGATCCTATTGAACCCGACGTCAAGGCCAAACAATATGATGAGGGGCGTAAACGATTATTAGAATTATTGGAAGACAAAACTGATGAACCGGAAGATAACCGACCCCGGTTTTAATTGAATAGAGGTGTCACACTGAGTCCATCAAAGTGCTGTCGAAGTCTGGCACATTACAAATAGCAATTGGTATGATTCGTTTTAAAAAATGAATGAGGTAAAGCACTCATGAGTATACTTAAAACAAGTAGACGAAAGTTTCTAAAAAGCTTGGCGTTTGGATCAGCTGCCGTTGGTGCTGCTATTCTGGGTATTCTCCCTGCTATCAAAGGCTGGATTCGTAAGATGCGACCACCTGGTGCTCTCAATGAACCAGACTTTTTGGCCTCCTGTATTAAATGCGGACAATGTGTTCAGGTTTGTCCTGTTGATGCCATCAAACTATCTGATCTTACCGATGGAATTGGTGTAGGCACGCCCTATATCTCTGCCCGTGACCAGGCCTGTGATTTTTCCTGTGATGGGCTGCAGTGTGTATTGGCTTGCCCCACAGGCGCACTTACTCACGAAATTAATTATGCCCATGAAGCGGAGATGGCCGTTGCCAAAGTCGTAGCCCTGTCTGGCTGTCTGGCAATTAAGGGGGAAGGTTTTAAAGGGCTTGCACGAGGAGCTGATTTTGATGGAAAATTGCGCTACAACGAAATTGACCGCTGGCATCCCATTCCCCTGAATGAACACCCCTATGATTTGGAAAGTTGTGACCTCTGTGTCACCCATTGTCCCATCGAAATTCGTTACGCCCAGTGTGAGGCTGGCAACCCACCATCTGGGGAAGAACGCCAGTGCCCTCCTGAGCACGCCATCCGCATGAAACCTCTGGAAGAGTATGGGGATCATTTCTTTATGCCCGAGATTCTCGATGGCTGTGTCGGTTGTGGCGTTTGCGAAATGATTTGCCCTGTAGATCCACCGGTGATTGTCATGGAAGCCTATCCGGGATCGGGGAGAGTCTTATGAGCTTATTAAGTCAATCTCTGGGACAATTGTTTGGTAAGAAACCCACCAAACCAGATCCATCGGAGTTTTCAGAAGAAGCCCTCCGGATTCATGAAGAACACCGCCAGAGAAGATCAAAGTCCGAAATTCAAGCTATTCACGAGGCTCGAGAAGCCCAGGCTAAGAACACCTTTTGGCGGCGGCGGCGCTGGGGTATTTTGATTTCTGTCAATTTGTTCTTTGTGGCCTCCAGTGTGCTCCATATTAACGCGCTTGAAGGTGCCCTGACAGGATCACGTTTTGTCGGTTTTCACATGGCTGACCTAAACTCCGCCCTACAAGTCATGCTGGCTTTTAAACAAATTTTGATCAATCTCCTAATTGGTACCATAACTATTGCCCTCATCTGGTGGCTGCTCGGGGGCCGGACCTTCTGTGCCTGGGTTTGTCCCTATCACCTGCTGGCTGAATGGGCTGAGATTCTGCACCTCAAGCTGAAAGCCAAGGGTTGGGCTATGGACATTAAATTTGAGCGCGGAACCCGTACTTGGCTGTGGCTGATCTTCGCCGTTCTGGCTTTTATAAGCAGCTATACGGTATACGAAACGATCTCACCCACAGGCATCCTAAGTCGAGCGCTTATCTATGGCCCTGGACTGGCATTGATCTGGGTCGCTCTGATTTTACTTTTTGAGATTTTCTTTTCCCGAAGAGCGTGGTGTCGCTACGCCTGCCCCATTGGATTGACCTATGGGCTGGTTGGAGCCACTTCTCCCATGAAGGTTCAGTATCATCTGGATGACTGTTTCCATGATGGTGCCTGCCGTCAGGTTTGTCTAGTTCCTCACGCACTGGAAATTACAAAGCCCCAACGCGCCACCGAAGCCCATGTTGATATTGGTGCAGATTGTACCCGCTGTGGTCGTTGTGTTGAAGTTTGCCCCACCCAATCACTCACATTTGAATTCAAAGGACTAAGTAAAACAAAATGATCCAACTGAAATCACTTAAAAAAACCTTTCGAAAAACCCAGGTACTCCGTGGGCTTGACCTCAACCTGGCCAAAGGCGATCGGATGGCCCTGGTTGGCTCCAATGGTGCCGGTAAAACCACGTTGGTCCGTTGCCTCTTGGGACAGTATACCTTTGAGGGTGAGGTGTTGGTAGCTGGTCTCTCTCCCCGTGAAAATCGTCGGGAAGTTTTGAAGCAAATCGGTTTTGTCCCTCAATTACCACCTCCCATAAAAATGACTGTAGAGCAACTCGTCCAGTTCTCAGCTGATCTTTGTGATGCTGATCCAGAAGAGATGCTGGGGGTTGCCGCCAAACTGGGCTTGCCCATTGATGAAGTTCGGAATCGGGTGTTTGTGCGCATGTCTGGTGGTGAAAAGCAGAAACTACTCATTGGCATTGCGCTGGGTCGCGATGCTGAAATTTTAATCATGGATGAACCGGCTGCCAATCTGGACCCTGAAGCTCGCCAAGTCTTTTTCAATCTGTTGGCAGAACGTTTGGACCGAGTCACGATGATCATCTCAAGTCACCGTTTGGATGAAGTTGCCGCTCTGGTAAACCGCGTTGTAGAACTGGATCGAGGATTGGTCGTATTGGATGACCATGTTGATGATTCTGTTGATATGAGCAGCGTACTAAACTGCAGTATTGAACTATCACAACCCAATGATGCTTTTAGTAAATCTATCTCAGAATGGGGCTTCACGCACAATGAGGGCAATTGTTGGCAGGGACAAGTAGCTGGACCCGACCGCTTGCGCTTTCTGGGGGTCCTCTCTCGCTATGCCGGTCTGCTTCAAGGGATTGAGATGAAAGCAGCGGGACAAAAATAGTGTGGCGTAAAGTTTTATTGATTCTTGTGCTGGTCGTGGGATTCCAGTGGCTCATCATTTCCTGTTCTGGAGAAGAGAAAACCGGTCCTGAAGAAGTCCGCTGGGATCGTGTATCATGTGACCTCTGCCGAATGGCTGTAAGTGATCACTTCTATTCAACTCAAATTCGGGGTGGACCAGAAGGTCGGCGAACAAAAGTTTACTACTTCGACGATCTGGGTTGTGCTGCACTCTGGCTGGTGAAGCAGGATTGGAAAAACGACCCCAGGACAGAAATATGGGTCAATCACTATCAAACCGGTGAGTGGCTTAATGCCAAGCAGGCTGTATATGTTGGTGGCAATATTACTCCCATGGATTTTGGTTTGGGTGCGACCATGGAAAGTTCAGATAACGCCTTGAGCTATAAACAAGCGATTAAGTACATTTACCAGGACGAAGAACGCAAACAGCAAAAACGCACTCGCGATTACAACAAACCATTAAGAGAGAACAAGGATAATTAATGAAACATCTACTGCGTATGGCTCGGGCTGATATTGGCGAATCCATCCGTGCCCGCTGGTTTTTCGTCTATACCGTGGTTTTTGGAACCATTATGGTCGGTCTATTAGTCTCCGGGTTAACTGAATCCAGGATCATGGGATTTACCGGTCTTTCGCGCCTATTGGTGACCTACATTCAAATTACCATGGCAATTTTACCCATCTTCATGCTGATCACAACAGTCCGATCCGTAGTGGGTGATCGTGAAGCCGGGGTTTATGAATATATGCTCTCACTGCCAGTGGGTTTAGCCGCCTGGTACTGGGGTAAATTGCTCGGTCGTTTTATTGTCATCTTTCTCCCGGTAATCCTGGCCATGATGTTGGCAGTCGCCTGGGGACTGATCAAGGGTGTCACCATCCCCTGGTCACAGGTCTTACTCTATACCGTTCTTCTGGATGCGTTGATCATTTGTTTTTTAGGGATTGGGATGCTTATCTCAACCCTGTCAAAATCTACAGATGTGGCTCAGGGAGCTGCCTTTATGGTCTGGCTATTCCTCTTACTCTTCCTGGATTTAATCTTGTTGGGTACCTTAATCCGAGAAGGTTTACCAGCAGAAATGGCGGTGGGTATTGCGCTTTCAAACCCACTCCAGGCATTTCGAACAGCCACCATGCTACTTTTTGATCCTCAGCTTGTCTTGCTGGGACCATCAGCCTATGTGATCCTGGATCTCTTCGGCCGAATTGGTTATATCTGGTGGGCCATGGCCTATCCACTATTTATTGGGTTTTCAACGGCTGGTCTGGGATATTGGGTTTTCCGGCGACGGGATCTCTCCTGACCAGGTGGAGGTTTGTCTCGGCCAAGCGCGGATTTGTCCTGACCAGGTGGAGGTTTGTCCCGACTAGACTGGGATTCTAATCCCAGCTTGGTAAGAATTCAGGATTCATTCTGGGTTTCTTATCCCTCAGAACCAAAGGCGGGTCTGAAAACGGAGCCAAACGCTCCATCAAATCAATCATTTCCAGCATAGGGGTCCCCCTAAAAAAGCGGGCCATATCGCGATCCATCCACAATCTCTCGGAATAGAGGTAGGATGAGTAGGGTGTATCTCCGATACCATCCCCATTTAGATCAAAACCGGTATAGTCATCCCAGTAGTTTCCCACCCAGTCATTGTCTACTGCAGCACTGGGATGGGTGACTACAACTTGCTGAAAATTACCCCTGAACACATTGTCATGTAAAATATGACCTCCGCGATCTCCATAGAAATAGATCGCCACGTCATTGTAGGCGAAGGTATTACCAATGAGTGAGATGGTGTTCTCTGGGAAAATGGGGGCATTAGCGGTCAATCCAATGGCACAGTCCAGAATTTCATTCCCCTCAAACAGAACCTTGGAACTACCCTTAACGGCCATGGCACTCCCCAACAATTTATTCTGATGCTGAAAACGATTGTTACGAATGATCACTGAATCTGAGTAGATACTGATGATGCCATGCTCATTATTGTGAAATAAATTACCAGTAATTTCACAGCCAGGAGAGAAGATGAGTTCGATCCCAATCCGACCATTCAAGACTTCATTATCAACAAAATAATTGCTGGGAGAATTAGTGAAAAAGACATCCCGTACACCCACCAGTTTGTTTTTCTCAATATGATTGGAAACACTATTCCAAAGGCGAATCCCTTCACCTCTTAGGGTGAGTGGGCGATCAATAGAGGTGATTGAGTTGCGTTGGATGGTACTTTCCACAGCACTTTTCAAGTGGATACCAAAGAGTACATTTTCAAGGGTATTATCCTCAACCAGGACCCCATCCGCCTCAACCAGAATACCAGCATCTACCTGGTCATGTGAGACACCGGAATTAATAATATGAAGGTTCCGAACAATGGCCCCATCCGCCACAATGGTAAGAACCGTTCCCAAACTATCGCCATCCAGGATCACCTCACCACCACCATCTAAAATGATAGCTTTACGAATGGTAATGGCGCCTTTGTAAGTACCTGGAAGCGGTTTGAGCGTTTGACCTTCAGGGGTGAGATCAACAAAGAGTTGCAAGGCTGATACTTGGGCTGCTAGGGTCTGAATCATGAACATCAGAAACAGCAAACCCAACATCCATTTTTTTTGTAAACCAACTAACTGACTCATAACCCCATCAATCGCTTTAATTTTTGATAAAACAAGACCTTAGAATTTAGAGTTCTTCGAATAAAAGGTAAGCATTTTTTCTGAATTATCTGAGAATTTGAGACTAGGCGGACTGATATAATCCAATCAATGTACCATCAATATCACGGAAAGCAGCGGACCAACCCACATCCTCCTGAATCAATGTTTTGGGGGTAACGACTTGGCCACCAGCGCGTTCAGCTCGAACCAGGACGGCTTCTATCGAGTCAGGTATATTCAGATAGATGACGACTCCCCGTTCAGAAGCAACGTAATCCATTTCTTCGATCAGGGTTCCTGAAACCTGCGTGGCCGGGAAAATGGCCAGCTTCATATCTTCGATGACCATATCGTTTAACTCAAGCCGAAAAACCGCCTGGTAAAAGGCTTTGGCTTTTTTGATATCCTTGACCGGAATTTCAAACCAGGTTAAAGCATTATCCATGATTTTCTCCTTTTTGAATGTCTGGCACTCCTGGCTCCTTACCAAAGATGAATTGTACTTCCAAATCCACTCTGATCAAGAGAACTCCCTGCCCAGAGGGGTTGAGGGTGGGTTCAAATCGAAGTAACCCACCCCTGTTTCCCCTCCGAGGAGGGGACTTAAATTGAACTTTTGATACACCAAATATACTGGATTTTATATCTGAGTTGACTGAAACACTAATCTTTTTTAATCGGCCAGATTGTCTTTCACAATGACATAGCGATGAATCAGGAAGCCGGCAATAACACTGACAATGATGATAGTAACTACCAAATTATAGCGTTTTAGATAAATACCAATCTGTTCCCAATTCTCACCAATAGAACTCCCCAGCCAGATCAAGGTACCATTCCACATTATGCTTGATATGGTTGAGAAGAGAACCACTTTCCAGATATTTAATCGACCAATACCAGAGAAAAGCCCAACCACGCTTCTCAGGCCCGCTAGAAAACGATTAATCAGGACAACTCCATAGCCCCATTTGTCAAACAGTTTCTCTACTCGCTCCAGGCTATTGGCTGAAAACCAGGTCTGTTGTTTTGAATACATGAAACCACGACCATACTTAAAGCCCACAACGTACAGGGTCATAAAACCCAGCACACTTCCCAGCAGGGTGGTTACCATGGCCATGCTAAAGGACAAGTCACCGCGACCCACGAGATAGGCCCCAAAGATCAGAATGGTATCACCAGGGATGGGTGGGAAAATATTTTCTATATAGGATGCCAGGAAAACGGTGAGGAATACCAACCAGGCGGGTGCCTGTTCAATAAAATTAAAAAGGGTATCTAGCATGGATCAAAATTATCGATTACTCTTTTTGCCGCGGATTTTCGCAGATTCTCACGGATTGAAACGGAACAATCCAAGTTGGCAGTATAAGTACATATTCTATGCTTTATCTGCGTTTATCCGCGTGAATCAGCGGCTTAGTTACTTTTTATAATTAGAAGGCAGACTGCCTGGGCTGCTACAGCATCACCCTGACCGGTCATACCCAGACCTTCAGTTGTTGTAGCCTTAACTGAGACTTGTTCGACTGCGACTTTCAGAGCTGTTGCCAGGTATTGACGCATCTCTGGCAGATAGTTCATAACTTTTGGACGTTGAAGGATCAGGGTTGCATCAATATTGGAAACCATGTATCCCTGTTCGCGGATCAAGCCTTCAACATGTTTTAATAGATCGATGGAGTAAACACCTTCATACTCTGCCGCTGTATCAGGAAAATGCTGACCGATATCGCCCAGCGCCAGGGCTCCCAGAACCGCATCTGCAATGGCGTGGGTTAAGGCATCACCATCAGAGTGTCCCAGAGTTCCTTTTTCGAAAGGAATTGTCACGCCGCCCAGGACCAGATCGCGA
>JAOZSM010000259.1 GCA_029939675.1 Fidelibacterota bacterium | reverse complement strand
AAAGTCTTAAAGTCGAAAGTCGAAAGTCAAAAGTCGCCAGAGAATTTTTGGTGATGATCGGTCGTTTCGACCAGCCTACGTTTCTGTAAAACTGCACTCAGCAGACCAGGCTCAACGTCCTGCTCATACTCCAACAGAAAAAATCCGTGCAATCTGTGTAATCCGTGGTTGCACTCCCCTGCTATCAACAAAACTTCCACTTGTCACGGCGTAGTTCCACAGGAACGAAGACGGAAACAAATAAATTGACAACCCCCCCATTTCCGTATAACCTAACAGCGATTTTTGTAATCAGTTCTTAGCACAAGGAAGCTCGTGAAAATCGAGCACAGTCGCGCTACTGTAACCAGGGACAATGTTGATAGAGGCCACTTCGAATGAGGGAAGGCATCAACAGAGGACGATCTGGAAGTCAGGATACTTAGGCTAAGCACTTTATCTCCATAACCTTCGCGAGTAAAGGGACCGGAATGATACGCCTGAGAACCAGGACCCATTCACACAGTAGCCCCACCTTGAGACGGGGCTTTTTTTATGCCCTGCTGTCAATCAGTTTAGCTACAGCTGCTGATCTGCACATATCTGGAATCATTCTGGATGCTCAGACCGGTCAACCCCTGAGTCATGTCCATATTTCCATCCCGGATCTTAACCTCACGACCACCAGCGATGACCAGGGTCATTACATTATTCACCCTGACCGAGCTGGTACCCATATGCTTTATTTT
The DNA here is from genome assembly GCA_029939675.1 of Fidelibacterota bacterium. Taxonomy (GTDB): domain Bacteria; phylum Fidelibacterota; class UBA8477; order UBA8477; family JABMPR01; genus JABMPR01. The sequence goes on along the minus strand of JAOZSM010000259.1, from coordinate 3,441 downwards.
GACCACCTGGGCTATGCACCAGCAAAAAAACCGGTGGCTTTAAATCCGCGATTTTCCACAACTGTCCACATTTCCCTCCAATCCCAATTGATAAAATTACCTGCGGTTCATGTTGTGGCTGAAAATTTGACCAACAGCCTTGTTCATACCGGTAATCAACTCATTGTGCGAAAAATTAGTCCAGGTGATAGAGCCCTGCGAAGTGATCTGAGCACGCTTCTGGAGAGTATGCCTGAAGTAGATCTTACCCAGCCTACCCCTGGTGCAGCACCCCGGATAACGCTGCGAGGAAGCACATCCGCTCAAGTTCTGATCCTGTTAAATGGGATTCCCCTCAGGTCGGTCAGTGCCGAACAGACCGATATCAGCCAAATCCCCCTATCAATGGTCACCAGGGTTGAAATCGCTGCTGGTAATCAGTCTGCTGAATTTGGGGACCAGGCCATGGGTGGCGTTATAAACATCATCACGGCCAGTCAATTCAATTCAAAATCGAATGAAATCCACCTTGGCTCAGGCTCCTTCGAAACCCGTAATTTCCAATATTCTCTTCAGTTTAAAAGCAACCGGGTCAATACATTGGGATCATATAATTATGAAAACGCTGCCAATAATTATCCATACCTCCACTTGAATCAATCATTAATCCAGGAAAATGCCCAATACACGAAACACAAAATCTTCCTTTCACTTTCAGCTCAACCAGGTCAGCATACCCTCTTACAACTAACTGGAATCAGTGGTTCTGAAGATCAAGGCTTACCAGGACCACTTTACGAACAATCACCAACTGCCAGACAATACCTGCACACCTCCATCCTCAATGGAACTTTACGCTATCAACCCGGTGACTGGCAATTGGCAACTGATTTTTCGTACCATGGTAGTCATCAAACTCTATCTGCAGAAACGGGAATCTATCCCGGTTATGAAAAGATCTATGATTCAGAGAATATTCATTGGGGGGTATCAGCCAGCTATCTGCACTCTAATAATCTGCACATCAGAGCTAAGCTGGAAAACAATCGGGCCTGGTTGAATGGCCAGGATTTACTGGTACCCAGATTTTCCCTCAACCAGCAGCATCGGAATAGCACTGAGGCCACCCTTTCAATCGATCAGCCAATTCAGCTTCCTAAACTGGCTTCAACGCTGACAACCCACCTCACAGTTCATCATTATGATGTTGATTATCATGGCTCTGACGCTACCTGGAATGCCAGCCTGAAACATGAATTTAAAATAACAGGACTCAGTCTTATTTCGTGGTACCGGACAGGCACCGCCTATAAGCTGCCCTCATTCTGGCAGATGTTCTGGGTGTCCAGCGCTTTTGCAGAAGGCAATCCAAACCTTAAACCCGAACAGAGTAGAGATCAGGAAGCAGGTTTGCGTGTAGCATTGGGCCAGATGCAGAATCCCTGGATCTCATTTACAGCCTATGAACAGGATTATCTGGATTTGATCACCTGGCAACGTGGTTTTGGGAATCGGTACTATCCCGTCAACCTGGAATCTGCAACCGTATCAGGATTAAGTCTCTCAACCGGTTTTAATCTACTGAAGGACCATCTCCAGGTCACTACCAATCATAACCTTACCAAGGCCATTAACACAACTCCAGAACCCAATGCAGCAGGGAATTATTTACCGTTTCGTCCCCTGGGCAGTTCCAGCCTTAATCTGGACACTCAATTTGCTGGTCTACAAGCCTCCATTAGTTACCGGCAACAACGCCGGACCTATATTCGGGAAGCCAACACAAAATGGCTGGAACCTTTCCAGGAAATGGATCTGGCCTGCTCTTACAGCTATCCTGTTTTGACACTGGATGTGACCACTACCTTGAAAATAAATAATGTTACAGATGAACAATACGAAGTATTAGAACGCTACCCCATGCCCGGTAGACATTCAGAAATAAATTTTAATCTTAAATTCTAAACCAAAGGAATCGATATGTCCCTGAAACGCACCCTGCTCTTTCTTTTACCCCTGATCATGACCTTACAGGCAATTGCCAATGATCTCTACGTAGTCAATACTTTAGGTGAAACTATCAGTTACTGGAATGGCTCAACTACCCAAAATAATGTCGCGACTCTGGGATTATTTCCCAACGATATCCTTGTAAAAGGTGACACACTACTGGCTCTTAATTCAGGCTCAGCATCACTGCAGCTCTTTGACCGGAATAACTTCAGCCTGCTAAGTACATTGAACCTGGCAGAAGGCAGCAACCCCTGGGCAATGACTCTGACTCCCAATGATAGAGTGCTAATCACAAATTGGCTGGCGAATACGGTGACCGTTATCGATCTGCAATCCCTGGCAATCGTAACTGAAATATCAACAGGAAACTCTCCCCAGGGAGTCCTCCAGGTTGCTGACAGGATTTATGTCACTACGGTAAGCTACAATAGCACCGAATATTCTTACGGACAGGGACAGGTATTCGTCTATGATGCCGCGACCTTTGCAGAACTTTCAGTCATTGATGTTCCAGCAAATCCTCAAAAAATGATTCTGGCCCGTGACGGCTTGCTGCATACGCTGTGTACGGGAAACTACTGGTCCAGTTTTGGTCAAATCGTGCGAATTGATCCTGCATTAATGGTCAATATAGATACTCTGAACATTGGTGGAAGTCCTGGAGATATTGCCGAAGATAGTCAGGGCAATGTTTTTCTGGCAGCTGGCGGTTGGGCTTACGAGGGTATTGCTGGACAGATATTCAGTTACTCCGTGGCTTCAATGGAGCTGATCCATGGGCCGGATAACCCCATTCAGGCGGGTCAGGGAATCACAAACGTAGCCAGTCAGCCCAACACAACTGGCGTCTGGGTTTCCAGCTTTGAATCTGATGAAGTCATTTCAATTAGCGCTACAGGTGAAATCCTGCAAAGTTTGACCGTTGGAGACGGACCGGGCAGACTCATTTTCAGTCCAACAGAACCTGCGGTTTCAATTGACCCAGAACAAATTGCCCAATCCTTCCGATTGTCCAGCAACTTTCCCAATCCCTTTAACCCCACAACCAGGATTCCCTTCCAGTTGAACCAGGCTGGACATACATCACTAAGTATTGTTGATACCAGAGGACGCCTGGTTCACTCCCTTATTAATGCTGATCTGGAAACTGGTCAATATGAGTTGAGCTGGAATGGCACCACCATGTTGGGTGAAACAGTACCCAGCGGAATCTACTTTGCAGTGCTAAGCAGCAGATCAAACCAATCTGTTATTAAAATGAATCTGATCAAATAAACCCAGATCCCAGGCTTCGGTGAACTCAGCCTCTGGAGAAACAGGTATCATAACAGAATTTATAAATTTTTCCTTTCCCAGCTCTATTACAGCTTTAAAATATGCCCTACATTTCTGACACTAGTTCTACAGAGAAGGGTTTATTTATGAAACGATCTACGGCCGGTTTGCTGG
>JAOZSM010000258.1 GCA_029939675.1 Fidelibacterota bacterium | reverse complement strand
TCAGCCAAGCGGGAAATCCGGGTTGGCACCAAATTCATGGGGCAGACACTGACACAGGTACCGCATTGGATACAGGGATAGTGTCGGGTCTTTTGCAATTGAGTTGATTCCAGACAAACAATGCCTGAAGTGGCTTTCAATGTGGGAACATTGAGATCGTACTGGGCCAGACCCATCATGGGACCACCCATAAAGACTTGGGCCGTTTCACCTTTCAGGCCGCCACAGGCATCTACGCAAACCTGAAAAGGAGTACCAATGCGGGCGATAACATTTCCTGGTTCGGCAACGGCATCCCCGGTAACGGTGAGCATGCGCTGGATCAAAGGTTTGCCTTCAACAACGGCTTCATAAACAGACAGAGCTGTAGCTATATTGTTTACAACTACACCCACATCCATGGGTAAGCCGCCAGCGGGTACTTTCCGACCAAGAGCGGCGTCGATCAGCATTTTCTCGGCGCCTTGAGGATATTTGACCTTTAGGGGTTGAACTTTGAAGTTGAGGCTGAGTGCCTGGACCCGGGTCTCCATTATGGCAATGGCATCGGCTTTGTTGTCTTCGATACCAATGATGCCCTGTTTGATATTCAGGAGCTTCATCATGATAGCCATGCCTTTGAGGATCCGATCAGGCTCTTCCAGCATATTGCGATGATCACAGGTGAGAAAAGGCTCACATTCACAGCCATTTAAAATGAAATGGTCAATGGGTTTGTCTTTTGGCGGAGACATTTTAACGTGGGTAGGAAAAGCTGCACCACCCAAACCAACGATCCCGGCTTCTCGAACAATCCTATGCAATGTTTCAACGGAAGCACTTTCCCAGGAGCTTGGAATGGTTAGCAATTCCCAGTCATCTTCATCACCTTCCCGCTTGATTTTGATCATGGGTACTTTTCCGCCCAGAGGGTGGGGGAAGGAAGCCACAGCCATGACTTTGCCGGTTATGGAAGCGTGGATGGGGCTGGAGACAAAGGCTGAAGTGTCAGCAATTTTTTGACCTGTTTTAACCAGGTCGCCTTTTGCTACAAGCGCCTCACAGGGGGCACCAATATGCTGCAGCAGGGGAATAAATACTTCATCAGGTAGCGGAAGTACTCGGGAAGGGCTGGAGCAACTCATGTTTTTAAATTCATCCGGGTGAACCCCGCGACGAAAAGTACTCAAATTCAAGGTTCCAGAGTTAGACATGGATAATATTTCTCCTCACAGATGAATGTGAATTCATAAAAAAGCATATTGTGGGATGGAACAGGTTAATTTCCATGCCAAAGACTATGGCAAAAATAAGACCAGTCAGGCTCGATTATGAGCAAACAACAAAGAAATGTTTGATTAGCTAAGATATTGTAAATATAGTACGTATAGGTTAAGTATTGATTTATTCACTAGTTGATTTTTGCAGACACTATTTTGTGTGACCCCCCCTTCTGTGTCTTCCTGAGGTGCCCGTCTTGTCCCGGCGAAGCTGAAAGCGAAGACGGAAGGACAGACTCGAAGGATAGGAAAACCAAACTAAGTCAAGCTACCCCACCCACACTTCGAGTCCCACCAGCGAGACGATTCGGCATTTAAATGAGATTCAAAAGGACAATGAAATCCCAAAAGTGTCTTCCTGAGGCTCTCGAAGGAAAGAAGCCCCACAATGGACAGGGCTTGTATAGTTACCTCAAATTATAATGGGCTGTATACGTCAGGACCACTTCAGTATTGGCTGCAACTGGTACGGTGAATTTTACCCGCGAAGCATCCAATTTATCAAATGAATTGGATGGATTATCTATTTGCCAGTTGTCATACCCAATGTGCTGAATGACATCAACCTCCACCGACTCATCTTTGCGATTGGCCAGCGTAATCCGAATATCTTCTTCACGATAACGGTTTGTTTTGGAGCGTCGATCCACAACCTCACGTTTACCCTTAACATCAAAGGCTTTCCCAACTTCAAAAGTAACCAGATCATCCTTGGAGGTGTGCTTTAAATTGTCTTCGCCAACCAATTCCAGAGCACCATCAGTGTCCTGCTTGAACAAACGAACGATTCCACCAGGCAAAGCAACCCCGGTCCCGGTGGCTTTATCATTGGTAAACATGATTTTGATGGGCAGGTTGGAAAATGTGTTACCGCGACCCTCATAAACAAAACGTTTGGCTGTTTTAATAAGAGTAGGACTTAACCACTGGATTTGTTTTTCTTCCATATTGTTTACATCAAGCGGAAAGGCAATTTCATAGAGATGATATTCAAAAAAGCCCCGCTCTTCCATAACAGGAGCCATACTTGCTTTCATGAAACGAGCTGACTGAACCATATCCAGATTGCTTTCTGGTTGGGCCTGGTGCAAATCACCGGCGACAAGTTTTAACTTGGTGTTCTTATAAGCTTTACCGGACTTATTGTTCAGGTTGATCCAGGAACTAAGATCCATTTCAGTATCATCCCGGTTGAGGACTGCCACATACTCAGCTTGCCAGGACACACCGCTGGCGAGATATGAAAGATCCAAGCTGTACTTACCAGCTTGTTCTGTATTGACTGACCAGGATAAAGTAGGCCGAACATACAGACGCTCCTTAGGTGTTGGACACTTGATCGAACCGACATAACTACGTTGAATGATATCCGTACCTGTCCTGGTTTTTAGGACCAGGGTGGTGTTATCATAACTTAGGAGTTCACCACTGGTTTTTTTGTCGTTTTGCAAGACAACTGTAAGCTCAGCCCCTAAATATTTTTTCAACAGTTTATTCTGGTTTACAAGATCATAGCGATAATTCTGCTCCATAACCTGTAAACCCTGCTGAGAAGTCAGTTTTACTGAAGAAGGATTGATTGTTTCAGCAACTTTTTCTATTTCGATCTCAGAAATACCTTTGGTCAATTGTCTTGTAAACTGTTCTTTTACCAAAGCCTGACCGTGGTTGTAAACGGTTAGCTGGGTTTGAGATATCCCCATTGAGATCATTATAAAGGCGATGAAAGCGGTTCTAAGTAGCGTTATCATGGTTATGTTCCTTATTGACTCGACATTAGGCTTTGATCAATATAAAAATTTTGGGCCAAACAATTCCCGGGTTGATCACTTCTTTAATTCAAGCTGCAACAGAGCTTTGTCCACCAGTGCTTCCATGATGTGATATCCAGCTGCATTGGGATGAACACCATCATAAGTATACTGGCCCTGTAGGCCCTGGTTGTCATCCACTAGCGCTGAATAATAATCCAGATAAAGAAAGCCACTTTTTACAGTATAGCTCTTAATCATCTGGTTCAGCCTGACGATATCTGCTGCGGGCTTAAGTTCAGGTTTCCAGAAAAATGAGGTAGCCGGTAAAACCGAGCACAGAATAACCTCAATGTTATGCACCCGAGCCAGCTCAGACATGCTCATGATGTTCGCCAGAATTTCTTCAAGAGTCAGGGGTCCGGTATTTCCGGCCAGATCATTAGTGCCAGCTAAAATAATGACTATGGCAGGTTGGAGACTAATGACGTCAGCCCTGAACCGAACCAGCATTTGAGGCGTTGTTTGTCCACTAATACCGCGGTTGATATGGGTTTTGTCAGCAAAATAGTTGGGGCTCAGTTTTTTCCAGCTTTCAGTAATGGAGTTACCCATAAATACAATGCCCGGTTCTGCTTGGGCCGCTGAAAGGATCAGGGCATTGGAACTGCTAAAACGGTCGGTTTTCGCCCAGTCTTGAGCGCAAACCGATCCCATTACAAAAATAAGGAGGAACAGGGTTCTGGATGTTAGTTTACGTGCAGTCATGCTCAATCAATTATAGATTAAACTACCAATAAATATCAGGCAGACAAGTATTCTTATAAACACTTATATCTTTCAAGCGATTTTGACGCCCTCGCAAAAAGTATATGATAGAACATTAACACCCTAATATCAATAAATATCACAACTTATACTAACCGGGTTATGCTCTTAATTATCAACACCTTGCCTGCCTGCGCGGAGCCCGACTTCGGCATAGGCAGGCGTCTCTGCGAGAGGACCCTTTAGCGGTGCCATCATAGTTGAGTTAATAATAAAAACCATCTGTGTTGATCCGTGGCTAAAGAATGTTTTTTTCAGACCTGACAGAATAGCAAAATTGAAATAATTATTCCTTATTCCTTATTCATTAAGGGTTATTTTCAACGCTATGAGTCTTTTTAACAGCGCTGAGAACCCCCGCACTC
>JAOZSM010000257.1 GCA_029939675.1 Fidelibacterota bacterium | reverse complement strand
ATTCCGCTAAGGGGCGGTTGTTGGGGCAAGTTTCTGACCACTATCTATATGAAGCGATTCTCAATGACCTGATCCCCGAATCCGAATACCAATCATAGCAAAAGATAAACAGGGTGAGATTGAGGGCTCAGTTCAGGGTAAATCACTCAGATTGAGAAGTTGGGGTAACTAGCTACAGGTTAATTCCTGTAATCTGCATAGCTAAATCGCGCAAAAGCTCAATGTATTGCGCAAATTGCGCAAGGTTGACTATCGCTTCCTGACCTTAAATCAGGGTTTGGCGTTAATTGCTAGTGCCCTGTTCTGGGCTGTTTCAGGATCATCAAGAATATCAGCTTAAAGCTACCCATCTTGCCTACAGCAAAAGAAATTCTATAACTAAATATATAATAGCATGTTATGGGTATTTAGATATCTCATAAGCTAAGCTTTGCAATGCCTGAATTGACTTATCAAGGTGAGCCACAAAGAATACTATGATAATTATTGACATAGGTATTGTCGGCTGGTATTATAGAACAAACGATTGTGCAAATCAAATAATGATTATCTCAATGATGTATTATTTTGTATGAAGGGAAGTTTCTTGGTCCAAAACAAGCAAATCACTTTAGACAATATCGCTGATCAAGTGGGTGTTTCCTGTACTACTGTTTCCCGCGTTCTTACGGGTCAATCAAAAAAATACCGGATCAGTGATCGAACCACAGAGATTGTTCAGCAGACAGCCCGGGAGTTGGGCTATGTCCCCGATCAACTGGCGCGTGGATTGCGAACCAAGCGAACCAATACCATGGGGCTGGTGATTCCAGATATCTCTAACCCGTTCTTTTCCACCATCGCTCGTAATATTGAAATTCAAGCTCGCAAAGTAGGCAATTCCATTATCCTTGCTGATAGTCAGGAAGACACTCAGCTTGAGATCGAATCAATTCGTCTGCTCCAGAGTCGTAAAGTGGATGGGCTGATCATTTGCCCCGTCGGTGAAGAAAGTACTCATCTTAAAAACATCATTAGCACCGGTCTACCCATGGTGATCATTGATCGGTATTTTCCAAAGCTAGATTGTACTTACGTGGTCTCCGATAATTATCAAGGTGCTCTGGAGGCAGTCGATTATTTCTTTAAAATGAGTCACAGATCCATTGGTTATATCCAGGGACGCGTAAATACATCCGTTAATAATGAACGAATCAGAGGCTATCGGGATGCCCATGAAAAGGCCGGCCAGCCAGTTGATGAATCACTTATCGTCGGCGATAGTTTTGGCAAGCGAAATGGCTACATCGGAGCAAAAATTCTACTTGCTAAAACCCCGCGACCCACAGCAATATTCGCGGCCAGTAATCTAATCTCACTAGGTGCAATGACGGCTATTCAGGAAGAGGGATTATCAATTCCTGATGATATTTCCATCATCTCATTTGATGAACAACCCTACTCAGAGTATCTGGCAACACCCATGACCACCGTGGCCCAACAAACATCTGAAACTGGTGAGATTGCTTTTAAGCTGCTGCAGTCTCAAATACTCAACGACGGAAAACCAACAACTGAAGGGATCGTTTTACCCACTGAGTTGGTTTTTAGGAAATCTGTCAAAAAATTGAATCATCCAACATCAGAATGATGAACTGGATTAATAAAAAAAACGAGGAAGCCTGATTCCAAAAGACAGCGGGTTGCGTTTTGCAGCCAGGTCGTTGGATCATAATCTTGCTCGAGAATCGTAAGGAGAACAGAATCATGAAACACAGTTACAAGCTACCCACACTCGTGTTAGCCGTAATGCTACTCATGATCGTACCATTCACCATTTTTGCTCAGGATGCAGAGAATATGACCTTTCTCGGTAACTGGGGTGGCGGTGGTGGTGAGATCAGAGCAGTTGCCAATTTTGGCGATCTGGTTTACTACGGAATTGGGAACCAATTTGCAATCACCAGCTTCGAAGACCCGGCAAACCCATTTACGGCGTCTACTCTAACCCTGGATGATATGGTTGAAGATATTGTCTGGAAGGTTAACGCAGGTGTAACTTATGCACTTGTTTCGGGATCAACTCTCAATATTATTGATGTAACCAATCCCATGGCTCCTGCTTTAGTTTCTACCACTGCTCTTTCCGGATATGGTGAAGGTCTTGGTGTCAGCGGTGATTATGCCTATATCGCTGTAGGAAGCTCCGGTATGCAGATCATCGATATCACTGATCCAGCAAGTCCAGTTGATGTAGTAACCCTGGCTGGTGGTTCAGAAGGTGCCTATGCTGAAGGTATCAATGTTGTTTATCCCTTTGCCTATCTTGGCAATGGTGGTGGAACTGATATTTTTGACATTACTGATCCCCTAAACGCCTCCTTAACCGGAACCATGGCGAATGATGGCTGGATCCAGGATGCCATGCCTATTTCCAATTATCTGTATGCCTGTGATTGGGGCAATGGAATTGATATCATCGATATTTCTGATCCTGCCAGTCCGGTCTATGTAAGCACTCTGTCAAATCCAAAAAATGCCGATATCATGTTTGATGGTAATTATGGATATATCGCATCCAGAGAATTTGGTGTGACAGTTATTGATGTTACAGATCCAGGTGCACCTACTGTGGTTGGAACCTATGATACAGATGGCGTTGTTCGGAAAGTATCTTTTGGGTCAATCAATATGAGTGGTACCCAGCAGGGTCATGTTTTTGCCGCAGAAGTATCGCTGCTGAGTGCTGTGAATGTTTCTGATCCAGCCAACATGAGTGTCTCCGGTGCCGTTGCAGTTCCTTCTCCTGCTGAAGGCCTGTGCTACAGTACATTTTTTGACGGAAATACAGCCTATGTATCCTACAAAACACATCTTCGTATTATCGATATTACCAATCCATCAGCCATGACTGAATTGGGTAACATCGCAGTTACCGATGCTGTTCTGAAGAAATCAGTTTATAAGGACAATATTGTTTTTGCCGCCTGTAAACTACCTGGTTTAAAAGCGATTGATGTCAGTGATCCAGCCAATCCAACCATTCTATCAACCCTGATTGATACTAGAACTAATGATGTAGCCATTGTTGGTGATTATATCTATGCAGCAGCAGATGGAAACGGAATTGGAATTGTAAATGCTACCACAGCAAATGCTGCCACCCTGGTTGGCTATGTTGCTGAAAGTGTAGTTAACGGACGTTATGGCGAAGGTGTTGCAGCCTACGGTACCACCATGGTCCAGAGTGCCTGGGGAGCCTTGTATTTTTATGATATAACCTCACCTGAAGCACCTGCCCTTATGGATACAGTAGCACTAGTTACTGGAACAAGCTGGTTAACCCTGGATGATAACTATGCTTATGTGCATGATTTTGATATTCTAAGAATCTATGACATAAGTAATCTATCAGATGTTACCCAGGTCAGTGAAGTTGCCACAACTGGTAGCTGGGACGGTGATGCCTGCCGCGATGGAGACTATGTTTACGTTAATATCGAAACCAATGGTATTAAAGTATTTGATGTTTCAGATATTAACAATCCTACTGAAGTAGCACACTACGACATGCTTAACAATGTTCGTGGTATTGCTGCCCGGGATGGCCTGGTCTATTCCAATGAAAAAGAAGGTGGATATTCGATCTATAGTAACGATTTGGTGGTAGCCATTGATTCTGATGGTGTTCTACCCAATAGTTTCTCATTAAGTCAGAATTTCCCCAACCCCTTCAACCCCAGTACTGTAATCGAGTTTTCAATTCCGCAGAGCTTTGGTACTACGGATGTGAAACTGGAAGTATTTAATGTTCTGGGGCAGAATGTCCGAACCCTGGCTGATACCCGTCTTGAAAGCGGTGTTTATCAAGCAAGTTGGAACGGTCGCAATGATGCTGGTATGCCTGTAGCTGGAGGTATGTACATCTACCGCCTGCAATCGGGAAACGAAGTATTAAGCAACAAAATGATCCTATTGAAATAATAGGTTTATGTTAGGGTTGCGCAGATTGATACGATCTGCGCAATCACCCTGGGTTGGAGTTCGGCTAATTACGTTATCTCCTTCTTCCTGACTCCAACCCTTTTAATAGATCAGCTAAATTATGAGTCCCGGTCACCGGATCCGCTTGAGGGCTTACTCTGATAAACTTGAATTAACCTGGAAACAGACGAATGAATAAAAGAGTATTGTGTTATTTCAGAATTCTACTACTGGTGTTGATGCCCCATGT
>JAOZSM010000256.1:1869-4224 GCA_029939675.1 Fidelibacterota bacterium | reverse complement strand
TCTTGGCGCAAATGGAGTTAGCTCAAATGGAGGATTATTCGGAGACCAAAAACAAACTTGAAGAGCGCCTGATTTATGGAGCCTATCCGGAACTTCTTCAATACGAAAATTGGGGACAAAAGCGAAACTATATAATGGAAATGCTCAACGACTATTTATTAAAGGACATTCTTGAGTATGAAGGAGTACGCAAATCAGGAAAAATATTAGATCTGCTAAGATTAATTGCTTTTCAGATTGGAAAGGAAGTCTCTGTTCAAGAATTGGGCAAACAACTTCAAATGAGTAAGTCCACAGTAGAACGCTATTTGGATTTGCTTACAAAGGTATTTGTATTATACAGATTACCCGGTTATTCACGTAATCTGCGAAAAGAAATCAGTAAATCGCAGAGGTGGTATTTTTGTGATGTTGGCATTCGCAATGCAGTGATCAATAATTTTAATCATTTGAATTTGCGGAATGATGTGGGCGAGCTATGGGAAAATTATCTTATTTCTGAGCGTATTAAATTTCAACATTATTCTGACCGGTTAGTCCAAAATTATTTTTGGCGAACCTATGATCAGCAGGAATTGGATTGGGTTGAAGAAGAGGATGGGATATTAAGTGCCCATGAGTTTAAATGGCAGAAAAAGAGGCGGGTAAAGGCACCTGCCGCCTGGGTAAAAGCATATCCTGACACACATTATGAGATTATTCACCCAGATAATTATTTGAACTGGATTGGGGGGTAGACCGAGCTAATTGTGAGGCCCATTTATAAATCGTTGAAACGGTTTACGTGATTTTCGGGTTTGCATGTCCCCACGGTTAAAACCGTGGGTTGCTCCATGTGTTTGGATACAATATTCCTGTTACCCAAAACCTCACACGCTTGGAAGCCCACGATTTCAATCGTGGGACGCGGTCATGGGGTCAATGCACATGTACGATCTTGGGTTGATTATGATACCCCAAAGATTATGTTTATAGCCATAAATGGAGTAAAATTCAAATGATTATTAGAACATATAAAGGCATTACCCCCAAAATCCATCCCGACGCCTGGATCGCGGAGAACGCCGTCATCATTGGTGATGTGGAGATCGGAGCAGGTACCAGCGTCTGGTATAATGTGGTGATCCGCGGCGATCTTCACCAGATCAGGATCGGTGAGAATGTCAATATTCAGGATGGTGCCATACTCCATGTTGAGTCTGGAGATGGACCCTGTATCGTGGGAGATCGGGTAACCATCGGTCATCAATCCATTGTGCATGGTTGTATTGTAGAAGATGATGCACTCATTGGAATGGGGGCTACTGTTTTGAGTTGGGCCTCAATTGGCGAAGGTGCGCTGGTTGCTGCCGGTGCCCTGGTGAAGGAATATGAAAAAATTCCAGCCAGGACCCTGTGGGCTGGTGTTCCGGCAAAACAGCGTGCTGAAGTAGGTGATGACATGTTTGCCCGCATGCGTGAGGGGTGGCAACATTACCGCGAGCTTTCAAAAAATTACAGGAGTGATGATGATTCCCTATCAGATCATTGAACGGAAATCCAATGGTGAGGTCCTCACTGATAGTGAGATCACCGCCTTTATAAATGCCTATAACACAGGTAGTATTCCTGATTATCAAATGTCAGCTCTGCTTATGGCGATCTTTATCAAGGGCATGAATGCTGCTGAGACACTGGCATTAACTAAAGTCATGTTGGAATCCGGTGAACGAATGGATTTTTCCAGTGCACCGGGATTTGTTGCCGATAAACACAGCACCGGGGGCGTGGGGGATAAGGTCTCCATCCTGTTGGCGCCTATTTTGGCGGTTTTAGGTATTCACATTCCCATGATTTCCGGACGCGGATTGGGTCATAGCGGCGGAACCCTGGATAAACTGGAATCAGTACCTGGTTTTAATGTAAACCTGGACCTGGATACCTGGCGCAAGCTGGTGCTGGAAGAACATATGGGTCTCATTGGCCAGACCGGTAGCATCTGTCCCGCAGATAAGAAATTGTATTCATTAAGGGATGTGACGGCAACTGTACGCTCAATTCCTCTGATCTCTGCCAGCATCATGAGTAAGAAGATCGCTGAAGGAATTCAAGGATTGGTCCTGGATGTCAAAACCGGCAACGGTGCCTTTATGCAAACCGTGGCTGAGTCCAGAGAATTGGCTGAGAGTCTGGTTTCCATTGGAAAAGGTTATGGTATCAAAACAACTGCGCTGATTACTGACATGAATCAACCACTGGGATCTGCCATCGGGAATTGGGTTGAGATGAAAGAATCAGTCCAGGGACTTCAGGGACAGGGTCCAGCCGATCTCATGGAAGTTACCTACGCTCTGGGGGCTGAGATTCTGAAAATGA
>JAOZSM010000256.1:0-1859 GCA_029939675.1 Fidelibacterota bacterium | reverse complement strand
GACCCTGGTCTATCGCAGGCAGGCGCTGTGACCCTGCAACAGAAAACCGTTAGCGATGGTTCCGCTTTCGAGAAACTATTGAAGATCACTGAATTACAGGGAGGGGATCCAAAATTTTTGGAAGATCTGGATTCCTATCCACAGGCCAAATACAGCAAAACAATTTTAGCCGATCGTCCTGGATATCTGGCGCAGATCAATACCATGAATCTGGGCTTTGCCGGCATTCAATTGGGAGCCGGTCGTCGCAAGATCAGTGATGAGCTGGATTATTCCAGTGGCTTGTATATCAAACAAAAACTAGGCAATGAAATTAAAGTTGGTGATGAGTTGCTGACTATTTTTTCCAACAATGAATCTGCTTTGGAGGAAGTTGCCGGACAGATGCCCCAGGTCTTCACGATCTCTGATGATGCCCCTGAACTACCACCCCTCATTGTTGAGCGTATATCTTAATTTTGACGAAACTGCAATAAAAATGACAAGTCATTAATGCTACTCTAACTACGCAATAACAAGTATTTATATGCATGCTGCGTATGCTCGTATTTAGTAACACTTTGCGTCTCTGCGTTCTCCGCGAGAGGCATTTTTTGCGAGACTGTCAATTTTTAAAACCCAGTCAGATTGCATCCTCTCAAGAAATATGCTGATTAAGGTGTTTTAGATCTTCATTTTCCGTTTTGAACCGCGGGTTTCATCTGCTATATGTGCGTTGATGATGAAAGCGGTCTTTATAAGGATAAGTGTCGAGATATGATTAGTACACACAGTGTCAGTTTAACTTTCGGTGGGCAGAAGCTCTTTGAAGATGTAAATATTAAATTTACGCCCGGAAATTGCTACGGCTTGATCGGGGCCAATGGATCTGGGAAATCAACTTTTTTAAGACTCCTGGCTGGTGAGATCGAGATGCAGAAGGGCAATGTTGCCATGGGTTCCGGTGAGCGGATGTCTGTTCTAAAGCAGGATCAGTTTGCTTACGATGATCATACGGTGCTGGAAACAGTTCTGATGGGGAACGAAAAATTATTTGGCATTATGCAGGCCAAAGATGCTATTTATATGAAACCCGATTTTTCTGATGAAGATGGAATGAAAGCAGCTGAGCTGGAGGGTGAGTTTGCTGAGATGAATGGTTGGGAGGCTGAATCTGAAGCCCAGATTCTCCTGGCAGGATTGGGAATTCCAGCCACTTATGCTGACCTCTCCATGCAGGAATTAAAGGGCTCAGATAAAATTAAGATCCTCCTGGCCCAGGCAATCTTTGGAAATCCCGATATTTTACTGCTGGATGAACCCACCAATCACCTGGATATTAAAGCGAAAGACTGGTTGGAACATTTTCTGTTGAAATTTACCAATACGGTTATAGTTGTTTCCCATGATCGCCATTTTTTGAATAAGGTTTGTACCCAGATCGCTGATATCGATTATGGTAAGATCACTACCTACGCCGGTAACTATGATTTTTGGCGTCAATCAAGTGAACTGGCCCGGAATCTGAGAAACAACCAGAATAAAAAAGCTGAAGAGAAGGCCAAGGAATTAAAAGCATTTATCTCCAGGTTTTCAGCCAATGCATCAAAGTCAAAACAGGCCACCTCCCGGCAAAAACAACTGGAGAAACTGGAATTAGGGGATATGCCGGTCTCGACCAGAAAATATCCCTATATTCACTTCGAACCGAATCGGGAAACAGGCAAAGACATTGTGACCGTCGAAGGGCTCTCCAAATCAATTGGCGGAAAGCTCATCCTGGATGATATTTCATTTACCATTGGTAAGGGTGACAAAACTATTTTTCTCTCAGAAAACGAATTAGTGACCACCACCTTGTTTAAGATTCTTGCTGGTGT
>JAOZSM010000255.1 GCA_029939675.1 Fidelibacterota bacterium | reverse complement strand
AAGACACATGGCATGTTCTGCTTCGTTATTTATTCCTGTATCAACTACCTGAGAATACAATAGCCACATTATGTGCAGTAATCCCAAAGTATGTTTTTTTTCTTCTAAACTGAAGATATATTGATGTTCCCATCTTATAACTTATGGCAAATCTAGTAGATTAATGACATCAAACATACAGTAATATGGACCATATTTAACATACTCAATAGCAAGACATAATTGGTATTCTCAAACATTTTAAGTGAAGCAAATATTGCACCGGAAATGAACGGTGTCGTGGCTATTCAGGCGTGTTGCGCTGAATTGAATGCTTGCGATAATATTTTGGTATCTTCAGCGCGTAAGGCGTGGATTTGACCCTGGAGTCCCAGTGGCCAATTCTGCTCAGGCCATTTGCGGAAGTGGAGCAGGACTTTAGAGAAATCGATCATATTTATCCAGGATTCCGGCTGGAGGATAATGTGGGGACTAATTTCAAAACGCCAGGGATAGCATTCACCAGGATCTTTACCCAAATTCACCCAGATCTTATCCGCTGCTTCTGTGACAAAAGATTTCACTGTAACCATGGCGGCCAGTTTTTGGACACCAGTGACGTAATAGAAAAACAGATCCTCAGGCTCTATTTGGAGCGCTTTTTTGCGATGCCGTTTTTTTAAGCCCTGTTGGGTGAAGTCAGTCCTGGCAGTGATATCAAGATTCTGTTGGGATGATATGATAAGCCAGCCAGCCATGCTTGAGTGCTGTGTCCTAAGATATCACTTTGTTCGCCAAGCCCACTTTCAGCAGCGCTGGCTGGTAGAATGAACCTTCAACGGTTAAGGGGTTGTTGGCGGCATGATGGCGGAGAATACTATATATCAGGGCCTCTTCATCCTTGAGATTCAGTCTGGCCCCAATTTCTGTAATACTCAGGTTATGATCGACTTCTGCAAGGAGTTGGAGAATCTCATTTTTTGTTTTCAGCACAAATCCAGCCGCTTTTTTCCCTGCTTCAACACCGGGTTGATCATAGGCATTGATGTTGATCAACGTCGCGTAGAACCCAACTGCTCTTTCGTAGAGTGCCACCAGTGATCCCACACTTGCAGGTGATAACTCTGAAATTGTGATGGTCAATGACCGACGCTTGTTTTGCTGCAAGGCGGATTCGGTACCTCTATGAAATCCAAATAGATAGTCACCTGTATGGTTTTGGCCATCTACCAAAATTGATCCACCGTCCCGATCGTTTAGAACTTCAATGAATGTGACGAAAAAATTATCCAGACCGTCTCGCAATTGCTGGACATAGGCGTGTTGATCTGTGGACCCTTTATTACCGTACACGGCGATACCCTGTTGGACTAATTTCCCGTCAAGATCCAGGCTTTTTCCCACAGATTCCATGATGAGTTGTTGAAGATAGCGGCTAAAGAGGAGTAAACGGTCCTTGTAGGGCAGGATCACCATGTCTTTGGCTCCGGCTCCATCCCCAACAATAAACCAGGTGAGAGCCAGGAGAGCGGCCGGGTTTTTGTGTATTTCAGGCTGCCGGGTGACCTCATCCATTATTTTGGCACCCCTGAGGAAGGCCTGGATATCAATGCCCAGCAGGGCTGCGGGCAACAGGCCCACGGCTGAAGTAACAGAGGTGCGACCACCTACCCAATCCCACATGGGAAAAATAGCCAACCAGTGCTCCTGGTCTGCCAGGGTATAGAGTTGACTGCCTTCTCCAGTAATGGCCACGGCTTGTTTTGCAAAATTCAGATGGTGGCTTTGAAAATAATGTCGGGTTTCCAGCATTCCGTTACGGGTTTCGGCTGTACCACCGGATTTTGAGATTACTATCACCAGGGTCTGTGAAAGCGAATTCGTCAAACGGTTCAAGGTTCGATCTATCCCATCGGGGTCGGTATTGTCCAAAAAATGGATGGTGAGGCTATTATTTGGACCCAGGGCATCTGCGATGAATTGTGGTCCCAAGGCTGAGCCGCCGATTCCGATCAAGAGGATGTTGGTAAACGTTTTTCCCGCTGGTCCAGCCAAATTTCCGTTAATAATGTTAGCCGCAAATTTAGTAATAGCAGTAAGGGCTTGGGTGATTTGGGTCTTGATCAGGGGGGTGGGGGCCAATTCTGGATTGCGTAACCAATAATGACCGACTTGCCGGTCTTCATCAGGATTAGAAATGGCACCATTCTCCAGCTTATTCATGGCTGTAAAAACCTGCGCAAAAGCGGGTTTCATGGTTTGAATATCAGTTTCGGAAACTCCGGAATTGCTGAGATCCAGGAAGAAACCCAGTTCCTCGTTAGCAAAAAGGTTATTGCAGTATTTGGACCAGGGTGAGGGGTTGCTCATGGTGACATCCTTATGGACAAAGTAGTTAAATTGATCAAAGTTGACGCCCCGTAAAAAAGGTCCCTCTCGCAGAGATCGCAGAGACGCAGAGTATTGATAATTATGAGTTTAGACATGTTTCCGATATGGGGTTGTATTTAGTGCACTTAGGGTACATTCTATGGTTTCTCAACTACTTTTTGCGGTTTCATCAAATGTGAAGCATAGTCCCGACATGCTTGCCGGGATGAGAATTTTAAGTGCAGTCAAACTGAAAAAGATGAAGAATATCTGGACAGGTTGGAAGTGAATATGGTATAAGACATTGGTTAGGATAGAATAGTCTAGATAATCTTTATTTTCTCCAGGATGATTTCGGTCTTATGGATCTCTTTGACGACCCCTTTAATCTTCAGTTTACCTTCGCGGGTCATCCATGACTGATCTTTATAGTCTTTCATATTTATATCACCGAGAACATGAAAATTACGGTTATCCTGATAGTCAAGCACCACAGCCCGATAGGTATTGCCGTGCTTGGATCCTTTGCTGCTGCTAAGGATGGTTCTGATCTCAACTTGTTTGCCGATATAGACATCCTTGGCTTTCTTCAATTCAGAGGGTGCCAGCTTAAAAATGCGTGACGCTATGGCTGCAGGATCGATCTCAATTGATGATTTGTAGCTTGAACTACTTTTCCGTTTGCCGGCATTTTTATTTTTGCCGCCTTTGCTGGAGATGACCACTACCACAATTAATAATATTATGATGACTATTCCACTCACAATTAGAACCATTGAATCCATTTTATACCCTCACTATGTTGCTCTGCTCAAAGAATGCGTAAATATATACTGGTATTATGTTTGGCAAACCTATTTCTTAATTACTGTGAAACTCTCAATGACAACTATCGGTTGATTTGAGCAAATATTTAGGACATTCATTTCAATAGCCCTCTTATTGAGGTGATTGACTCAGATTAATAATGTCGAACGATATATATGTTAAATAGCATGAATTAATATGCGCAGCATAAGATATTAGTTGTCAATATGTCTTGCTATGACATTTAAACAGGCAAAATAGAAAGCGAAAATATGGTGTCATATTTTGAAATAATCAAAGTTCTAAAACAGGCTGCAGAGTCTAATAATCTGCAAATAAATTTATGCTCGATCATAATGACTACTAGATATGTACCCTTATGAATAATTCACTAACAGCATGTAGTAGTTTTCCTGGACAAAATGTGTCTAAAGATACTTTGAATAACCAAGTTGCATGGATTTATCATGATTGATGGCTTAGCAAAAAGTATTTGACAGAACATGAATGTCACCCAACATCAATAATTATAACCATTTAAGTGAAGACGGTCCATGTTATTAATTATCAACACTTTGCGTCTCGTTCTCTGCGAGAGGGACTTTTTGCGGGATCGTCATGATTGATAATTGAATGGAGCTAATGCTGATGATCGATGATATTGAGAGATCAAAATATTGAAATATCTGGTATCTGGCCAACAACCACTATTATGTGTGTCTGTTAAGAAATAAATAAAGCACGCATAATATTGAGCCAATCACACGCTAATTCAGAGGATGAAAAAAGGAATATTCAGATATTTACAGAATTACTATTATTTTGGCAATTCAAGAAAGACGGCTTCGCCAAAAGTATATGACAGAATATGAAAATCACCCTAACATCAATAAATATAGTTATTTATGCGAACACGGGCTATGTCCATAATTATCAACACTTTGCGTCTCCGCGTTCTCTGCAAGAGGGACTTTTTGCGGGATCGTCATGAAATTAACAGAATTAAAACTTAAACGGCAGGAAATGTTTTGGATGAGCTTGCTGTACATGTTTGTAAATAATGCTAAG
>JAOZSM010000060.1:9642-15583 GCA_029939675.1 Fidelibacterota bacterium | reverse complement strand
TCTTGGTCGTCATCCCGAGCACTTCGGCTCCGCTCTGCACAGGCTCCGTCGAGGGATAACATACTGTGATACAAGATCATAACCCCTCGCACTTAGACTCCGCTCACTATGACGGCTCGGGGTGACGATCTGGATTCTGTGAATCTAATACAGACGATCCCGTAAAAAGTCCCTCTCGCAGAGAACGCAGAGACGCAAAGTGTTGATAATTAAAAGCTTCGATCGTATCGGCATAAATAGTTATATTTATTGATGTTAGTGTGATATCCCTGTTTTGTCATATACTTTTTGCGAAGCCGTCAATACAGAAACTGGAGTTTATAGACAGACACTAATTGGCCTGACAAATCAAGTTACAGATTGCATCAAAAAATCCTTTCCAAAAACTATTTTTTCACCAAATTATTAGCCTGATTCGCTAACCCCTCAATCAGTTGAGTTATCCACTACCCAAAGCTTGTAGTCCCATCATTTACTAATAATCGGAGTTTACTATGGTATTAAAAACACCCCCTGGTGCTGGTCATCGTCAGCGTTTACGCGAACGTTTCTTTCAAAATGGAATAGAATCCTTCCACGATTATGAAGTTCTGGAATTACTGTTAACGCTAGCCACGCCACGCAAAGATATGAAACCACAAGCCAAGGAATTGATGCGTCGATTTGGATCATTATCCGGCGTGCTGGAAGCACCAACATCCGTTTTGTTGGATGTTCAAGGCATGGGACAGGTTAACGTTTTCGCCCTCAAACTACCTCATGCAGTGGGCCGACGTTATCTGTTTGAGCAAACCAAAGGGAAAGATTATTTAGCATCCAGCAGGACCGTTAAAGACTACCTCACCCACAATCTCAGGGAACGCAACCGAGAGATCTTCATGGTTATTTTTCTGGATGGTCAAAATCAGATCATCAAAATGGAAGAGATGTTTGCCGGAACTTTGAATACATCTGCAGTATATCCGCGACAAGTTGTTCAAAGCGTGCTGGATTACGATGCAGTCAGCGTTATCCTGGTCCATAATCATCCCTCTGGCGGACTCACTCCATCCAGCAGTGATCGAGCAGTAACTAAAAAATTACAAACTGCCCTGGCCGCTATTGATGTGGAAATTCTGGATCATCTTATTGTTGGTGGAAACGAGTTCTTCTCATTCGCAGATCATCGTTTACTCTAGAATATTGACGATCCCGCAAAAAGTCCCTCTCGCAGAGAACGCAGGGACGCTAAGTGTTGATAATTAAGAACATAGCCCATGTTCGAATAAATGACTACACCTATTGATGTTAGGGTGATTTTCATGTTCTGTCATATACTTTTTGCGAGGGCGTCAATATTATCAAATTAGTCTTTCTGAAAAGAGCATAGCAAGGTGAATAACCCCAATTTAGGAACGGCTAATTGGATGGCCTCCCGTGGTCCAGGAAAACTATCCTTGGATCTTGTTTACTTCAGCTCTTCCCTGAGTACAATATCTGATTCCATTTCAGGATGATCACCTCGGATATCTTGATAGAAATCACGAATAATATCCATGTCCTTTTGCATGTCCCCGGTGGGAATGAAAGCAGGACCAGTTCCTGCTTTCTTATTCACAAAATCAACATACCCCAGTAGAAGGGGCACCTGAGCTTTATTCGCAATATGGTAGAATCCGGATTTCCAGTGATCTGTTTTTTTTCGGGTTCCTTCTGGAGCAATGGCAATAATCAGATCATCATGCTCATCATAATATTCAGCGATCTGATCAACCACACCGTGAGTACTGCGTCGATCAATGGGAATTCCACCGAGCCAACGCATAAATTTGCCAAAGGGTTTTTTGAACAGGGTATGCTTACCCATCCAGGAGACCTTTATCCTCAGCATAAACATAATTGCCAATAGATAAATAAAATCCCAATTACTGGTATGAGGCGCGCAGATCAACATAAACTTACCCTGGGGTGGAAGTTTTCCTTCAAATTCCCAACCCTTGAATTTCATAAACCTTTTGCCCAGAAAGTATTTGAACTTTCCAGACCGTTTATTCTTTGCCATGGCCAAGCTCTCCCCATTGTTTGTTTCTCATTTCCCGGCCAGCCAACCAGGCAGTTGACCAGCTGGAGGTCAGATTATACCCCCCGGTCTCCCCATTTACATCCATTACCTCGCCGGCAAAATAAAGATTTGGTGTCAACTTCGACTCCATGGTCGTTGGATTGATCTCCTTTAAGGAGACCCCCCCCGAGGTCACAATTGCATGATCATAGGAATCATGGCCAATCACCTGCATGGGAAACGCCTTAAGCAACAGCCTGAGTTGTTTACGCTCTTCACCGGTTATCTGGTGGAGGTGCTTATGCGGATCTACACCTAAAATGTCTATAAACAGGTCAATCATTTTGCGAGGCAATAATGACTTAAGCATATTCTTAAAACTCTGTTTGCTATGCTCTGATATCTCACGCAATAAACGCTGATCTAATTTTTTATGATCCAGGGCCGGCTTTAAATCAATCTTAATTTGAACTTCCCGACTTGCATCCAGCATGCTTACCAGGGTCTCACTCAGGGTCAGAATAATGGGACCTGTCACCCCCTTCCGGGTAAACATCATTTCACCAAACAGCTCTGTGACTTTTTTATTCTCAGACCAGACCGAGACGGTCACGTTTCGCAGACTGACCCCCTGAATACGCTGGGCGGTGTCACCAGCAGTCAAAACCGGAACCAGAGAAGGTGCCGTATCTGTAATTGTGTGGCCAAAAGCTTGAGCCATAAGGTATCCCTCACCAGTGGACCCGGTAGCCGGATAGGATAGACCACCACTAGTGATACAGACTTGATCAGCCGTAACCTCTATCGGTTTTCCAGAGTGTCTAACTTGTATCACAAACTGACCATTCTCGGCTTTGGAAAGCGCTGTCACATGGGCTTCAGTAATCAGAGGAATCCTTAGCTGATCCAGCTTATTCACAAAGGCATCTACAATATCTGTAGCTCGATCACTTTGTGGAAAATAACGTCCACCGCGCTCCAGTTTTGTGGGAACGTCCATTTTATGCAGATAGTTGAGTAGATCATGATTGAAAAATTGTGAAAAGGAGTATTTCAGGAATCGCCCTTTTTTGCCAAATCGATTTAGAAAACTCTGCAGCCCCTCTTCATTGGTAATATTACAGCGTCCTTTCCCAGAGATACGCAGTTTAAGGGCTGGTTTCCGCATCTTCTCCAGGAGGATAATACTATGTTTTGGATTATAGGCCTCAATAGCAGCCATGAGACCAGCCGGTCCGGCGCCAATAACAACGGTATTGTAGTGGGCAGCTAACATGGGTGATCACTAATCATTATTGAGTTGCCAGGTCTCCGCCAGAATTCCATATGCTGCCATATCTACAAATTGATCCCATTTAAGGGCATGTTGCTTTAGTAAGCCTTCTGATTCCATACCAATTTTCTGCATCACGCGGCCGGAGGCAGGATTGCGGGTCATGTGGGTAGCATGAATCTTATTGAGCTTCAAATCCTGAAAACCATAGCGCAATAATTCACTGGCAGCTTCTGTTGCATAACCTCGTCCCCAGTGGGGCTTGCCAATCCAGTAGCCTAACTCAGCTCGATTAAATCTTTGATTGATAACCAATCCGATAGCTCCCATGAGTTCTTGATTAGATCCTTTGGTAATCGCAAAGATGACACCGCCCCCTGCATCATAATCTGTCTGATGAGTATTGATCCAGCTTTCAGCCATCCCTTTTTCATAGGGGTGGGGAATGTTCAGGGTCATTTTTGCAATTTCGTAATTCCCTGCCAACATTTGGATCAGATGAGCATCACCTTGTTCAAATCCCCTGAGAATCAAGCGGTCAGTAGTTAATCTTGGATAGGTTTTCATTAAGGAAAAATTTTAACCTTCTTTATCAAAATAAATTGCTATTCCCCGCTAGACGAGGATTGGCTGAATCTTCATTACTGCTGCAATTTGTTCGCCTTACTTCGAATCCTCGCTTGGACAACAACCGGAAATCTCTCTCTTGTGAAAGGGACTACGGTTTACATCAAATTCTGGATCTCAGTTTTGAACTCTTTCACCAGTGAAGCTGCTACAGTATGATTGGACCCTTCTGCAAAAATTCGCACAATGGGCTCGGTATTGGAGGCCCGGAAATGGACCCAACGATCATTCCAGGTAATTTTGACACCATCTTCAAGATTGGGCAGAAGACTCGCATACTTCTCTGCCAGAGCACTAAGAATGTCCGCGGGTTGGTAACCCTGGACATTGATCTTATCCTTGACCATTTCATACCGCGGCAGGTCATCGGCGATCTCACGGATGGATTGCCCTGTTTCAGCCATAAGAGAAAGAATTATGCCCGAGGCGACCAGAGAATCACGCCCCAGATGTGACTCAGCCAGAATCACGCCTCCATTCCCTTCACCACCAATCAGACTGTCCTGCTGCTGCATTTTGCGAGCAACGTGAATTTCTCCAACGGGAGTTCTTAAGACTTTACGGTTATAGCGTTCCGCTAGCTCGTCCAGAGCCATGGTAGTACTCAGGTTTGTAACAATGGGACGGTAATCATCGTCAGCAGCATTGCGTAGCGCATGATAGGCGGCCAAAACCAGCGTATATTCTTCTACCAACGGCTTCCCCAACTCATCGATGACAGCCAAACGGTCTGCATCCGGATCAGTTGCAATACCAATATCTGCATTCTGTCGGCGAACTTCATTTCTCAGATCCATGAGGTTTTCAGGCAAGGGCTCAGGAATATGTACAAAATTGCCATCATTATCACAGTTCAGCTTGATAACTTCACAACCAAGTCGTTCCAAAAATGCCGGCAGAGCTTCTGATCCAGCACCATTGATGGCGTCGATCACTACTTTGGGACGACGACGATGGATGGCTTCAACATTCACCAAATCCAGATTCAGAACATTGGTAATATGGCGCTCAATTCGGTCATCCAACAGCGTAACCGCTCCCGTTGGTTCCGCCTGAGATAAGCCTGTGGCCTTGACTTTTGATAATTCCGTCTGAAGCTGTTTATGTTCATCAGAATCAAGGAAGAGACCATCTGCACCGACAAATTTAAGCGCATTCCACTCGATAGGATTATGGCTGGCAGTCACGATAATACCCCCACGAGCGTTCAAATCTTTTACCATAAGCTGAGCAGTTGGTGTAGGACAAATACCACAGTCTACGATCTCACACCCCATTCGTTTCAAGGTCATTTCAACCACCCCTTTGAACATCTCACCTGAAGGGCGACTATCCTGGGCAATCACAATACGTCCTTTATCCATAAGCCGGGCAAAAGCTTCTGTGTAAACTTTGACCACTTCTGTATCAAACCCATCATCAATGATCCCACGAACCCCTGAAATTCCAGCAATTAATATTGACATTTTTTCTCCTAAATCAGCTTATACCCAATTAAATCATCAATTATTGTTTTCCCGATGGTGAAAGGCCTGCTTTCAATGAATACAAATCCCTGGCGGACATACCATTGAATAGCTGGTTTATTCTCAACCATGACACCCAGCCAAACACGATCGGTTTGAAACCTGCGAGCTGACTCTATTCCAAATTCCAACATTTGTTTACCAAGCTTCAGTTTCTGAAACTGAGGTAAAACATATAGTGAAGTAACAAAAAACTCCGCCCGTTGGGTATCCCAGTGGGTTTTACTATAGCCCACAACCCGATCTCCCGCAAGCGCAACACACCCGTCTACGATCCTGGAGTTAAAAAGATTCTGTAGTTTCTCAGTGGTGTAGTAGGATTGATGAAAATCCCGACGGTCCTCCTCTGGAATGAACTCACCATAGGCTGCTGCCCAGGTTTCCCAGGCGATTTGCTGGATAGCTTTGAAATCCGACTTGCGCCAGGGGCGCACCAGGGTCATGACCGAAAAGCCGCCTTATACAGCGAAAAGG
>JAOZSM010000060.1:3037-9542 GCA_029939675.1 Fidelibacterota bacterium | reverse complement strand
AATGATTGCACCCCAAAAAGCGAAAAAATATACAGACATACCTACTCCTTAATATCACGTGCGCGCTTCTGCCCACGTAGAAAATATTGAAAAAAGATTGATCCACCATACATACGTCTCAGTGTTATCGAAATATTCTGGGACTGACGGTATTTTTTAGCCTCTAGATGTTTTTTAAACAGAAGCACGGGGTGGGTTAATATCCAGCCAATAGCCATAACAATAGCACCCATTCGTTTCCAATCACGAATAAGTGCTGAAAAAACAAAAGCAACACCCTCCAACGCTAGTCGAGTTGGCAGGATAGGGGCTAGGTAAGCAAAAGGATAATTTTTAATGATCATAATTAAATTATTGCGGTGATTCAAATATTTTTTTTGATAACGATCCGGTGGAAGGGTCCAGCCGGAATGGTGATAAATTCTTGAGTCTGGTGCATTCATTACCCGCCAGCCCGCATTATGCAGGCGCCAGCATAGATCGATCTCTTCCATATGAGCAAAGAAATCCTCATCGAACAGGCCAACTTCCTCCAGGGCTTCTC
This sequence comes from Fidelibacterota bacterium, assembly GCA_029939675.1. Lineage (GTDB taxonomy): Bacteria > Fidelibacterota > UBA8477 > UBA8477 > JABMPR01 > JABMPR01. The sequence goes on along the minus strand of JAOZSM010000060.1, from coordinate 8,998 downwards.
CCCTGAGAAGTAAAGCTGTTCCACTGGCCCAGAAAATATCCCGTGGTGTATCGTAATAGCCATCATCCTTTTCCATAGTGGTGAAAATGCGTCCCAACGCGAAGGGAAACCCCAGGACATCCATGAGCCCGCCAACACCACCGGCATAGTCGAACAATTCAGGGTGCTGGGCCGACATGATCTTGGGTTGGACGGCCGCTGTTTTCGGATTTGACTCCATTTGCTCAACCAGCTTCTCAATCCAATCCGGATCATGGGTGGTATCATTATTCAGAACCAGATAAAGATCAGATTCAACTTGTCTCAGTCCTACGTTACACCCTCCGGCGAAACCCAGATTCTCAGAATTCTGAATGACTGTAACTCCTGGAAATTCCCGCAGTACAAACGCCACACTTTCATCAGAAGAAGCATTATCAACTACCACAACTTCAAGATTGGAATACTGAGATGCTTCTAAAGAGCGCAAACATGGCTCAAGAATTTCAATCCCATTCCAGTGCGGAATAATAACAGTGACTTTAGAAGCTATCTGACTATCGTGTTTCATAGCTTTTAAGATACACGGTAGGGGTCTGGATTCAAATCATTGTGCTCGCAGAAAAATCACTGGATAATTTCATCCCTAAAATATCTTACCGTCCGGCGGCTGACACTGATCTGCCTAGTTTTTGATAACTCATCAGGAATCTGAAGCTATGATCTTTAGAGACAACAGCTCTTGCGTATTGCTTTTTATCTGAGACAAAGTATTTGATACTGCTCATTCTTTTTGTAAATATGACGCTCAGTAAGATGGTTTGTGTTTTGATTTAAAAAGAAGCCCGGAGGCTCAGATGGATAAGATTAATGTTGGTGATTTCATGGCAAAGAAGGTGGTCGTGTTTAAACCCGAAATGGACATCTATGCCGCCATTGATAAATTAGTTAAATCCGCTATCTCTGGTGCACCAGTAGTAGATGATAATGGTAAGCTGATTGGAATCATCTCACAAAAAGACTGTCTGCGAACACTGGCCAATGGCGTATTTCACAGTGCCCCAGCTGGTCCAGTTAGTGAATATATGACCGAAGCCGTGATGAGTATCGGACCAGAAATGGATATCTTCACTGTAGCTGATCTATTTTTAAATAATGTTTATCGTCGCATCCCTGTCGTTGAGAACGACATCGTTGTCGGTCAGATCAGTCGCCGAGATGTTCTCTGTGCAATTCAGAAGATGGTGGGAAACACTAAAGCCTGATCTAGAATTACTGCCCGCCTTGGTGCAGTTGTTCTGATTAATTATTAACTGAGTAAATCTCCTCTTGCCAAGGACTTCGCATCAAATATCTTGGCGCCATGTTAAATGATACCATTTTTGTAATATTTATTAATACAGGAGAAACCACATGAAGATCGGTATTCCCGTTGAGACCCTTTCTGGAGAGACCCGTGTTGCCATGGTTCCCGGAAATGTCGCAGCATTTACTCGCTTGGAGCATGAGATCATCATCCAAAAGAACGCCGGAGTCGGCTCATTCATTGCTGATAAAGAATTCGAAAAAGCTGGAGCCATCCTTGTGGATGATGCCAAAACACTCTTTGCTCAGGCAGATGTTGTTTTTAAGGTTCAGCCCCCTAGTGCTGATGAAGTAAAATTGATGAAAGATGGAGCTATCTATATGGGAAACCTTGCTCCATTAAACAACCAGACCATGCTTGATGCCATGAACAAGAAGCGAATAACTGGCTTTGCCACAGAATTCATTCCCCGTATCTCACGGGCACAGAGTATGGACACGCTGAGTTCTATGGCTACCCTGGCCGGCTACAAAGCCGTATTGATCTCAGCCAATCACCTGGGCAAGATCTTTCCTCTGCTCATGACTGCTGCCGGATCCATTCCACCTGCTACAACTTTCGTACTAGGTGCTGGAGTGGCTGGGCTTCAAGCTATCGCTACAGCCAAACGTCTTGGTTCCAGGGTGGAAGCCTTTGACCCCCGACCAGCTGTTGAAGAACAGGTCAAAAGCCTGGGAGCCACCTTTGTCCACATGGAAGTTCCTGAAGAAAACGTGGAAACGACAGGTGGATATGCCAAACAACAATCTGATGCCTTTCTCATTGCTGAACAGAAAGCAATCGGGGCCCGTCTGCCCAAAGTTGATGTGATCATCACCACAGCTCAAATTTTTGGTAAAGCAGCTCCCATCCTGATTACGGAAGAGATGGTAAAAATAATGAGACCGGGTTCAGTAATTATTGACCTTGCCATTGAGGGAGGCGGTAACTGTGAATTGACTGAAGCTGGAAAAACAGTAGTCAAACACGGTGTGACTATCGTAGGCACCCTGAATTTGCCTGCTTTATTGCCAATCAACGGAAGCAGTATGTTCTCAAAAAATCTACTTAATCTGTTCAAAAATATTTTTCAGAAAGAAGACAATAGTCTCGATTTTGGAGAAGAGGTCACTGCAGGGGCTTGTATCACCCACGCTGGTGAAATTCGCAATGAGCTGGTTAAAAAATCCATGACAGGAGGAAATGCATAATGGAAAGTCTAATTGTATCCATCTATGTTTTCACCCTGGCCGTCTTTATCGGCTTTGAATTGATCACAAAAGTTCCACCCCTGCTACACACACCGCTCATGTCTGGTTCAAATGCTATTTCAGGTATCACCGTAGTGGGAGCTCTATTGGCAGCCAATGCTGACAACTGGGGCATGAGCACCATTTTAGGTATCTTCGCCATTGCTTTTGCCATGATCAATGTGATCGGTGGGTTTATGGTGACTGACCGCATGCTGGGTATGTTTAAAAAAGATAAAAAAACTGAGAAGGGAGCCTGATCATGATTTATCTGGAACAGTTTTCCTATCTCTTGGCCTCTGCCTTGTTCATCATTGGACTCAAAATGCTGGGATCAGCAAAAACAGCCCGCAAAGGTAATCAATACTCCATGTTTGCCATGGCTCTAGCCATCGTTATCACCTTAATAATTTCAGGGATCGTTGGTCCGTTACAGATCATTGTTGGTCTGGTTGTCGGTGGACTCATCGGTGTGGTGGTGGCCAAGCGCATTGAGATGACTTCTATGCCCCAGATGGTCGCCCTTTTTAATGGCTTTGGTGGTGTGGCTTCAACCCTGGTGGCCTATTCAGAATATATGCGCTTTACTGGTGCTGAGTCCCTGGATGTAAATGTCACAGTGGTACTTAGTCTTTTTATTGGTACGGTAACCCTTACAGGTTCCTTGATCGCCTTTGCTAAACTCCAGGGTATTATGCGGGGTGCTCCAATTGTTCTTCCCATGCATCAAATCCTGAACTTACTGCTTATGCTGGGAGCCGTTGGCTTTGGTGTAATGAATGTTATGGAGCCAAGTGTTCAGGTGTGGGCTATTCTGATCATTGCGGTTGCTGCCATTTTTGGAGTGACCTTTGTGATCCCCATCGGTGGTGCTGACATGCCAGTCGTGATTGCCCTCTTGAATTCCTATTCAGGCCTGGCGGCCTCAGCCACAGGTTTTGTTCTGTCTAACAATGTTTTGATTATTGCCGGAGCTTTGGTAGGTGCTTCAGGACTGATCCTGACCCAGCTCATGTGTGATGCCATGAATCGCAGTCTGTTCAATGTGCTCTTTGGAGCAGTTGGAACAAATGATAGTACTGGTGAAAGTGGAGCACCTGACGGCGAACAGAAAACGGTTACCCGTTACACGGCTGAGGATGCTGCCATGATCATGGATACAGTTCAGTCAGTAATTATTGTTCCCGGCTATGGACTGGCGGTGGCTCAAGCTCAGCATGTGCTCTACGAAATGGGTGAACTGCTTTCCGCGCGGGGAATCGATGTTAAATATGCTATTCATCCCGTCGCTGGTCGAATGCCCGGGCACATGAATGTGCTCCTGGCCGAAGCCAACGTTCCCTATGATGTTCTGTACGAGATGGATGACATCAATGATGATTTCCAAAATACGGATGTAGCTTTGATCATTGGTGCCAACGATGTGGTTAACCCATCTGCCCGAACCAAAAAAGATAGTCCCCTTTACGGTATGCCTATCCTGAATGTTGATTATGCCAGAACAGTGATGTTTGTGAAACGCTCTATGGGTGCTGGTTTTGCTGGTGAAGCGAACCCCCTCTTTTTTGATGACAAAACCATGATGGTCTTTGGTGATGCCAAAGCCGTTATCACTGGCTTGGTAAAATCACTGAAGGAAGATAGCTAAGCTTTTAACTACAGTACCTTGGTTATACCAATTAAGAGAACCTCGGGTGACCGGGGTTCTCTTTTTTTAACCGCGCACGCCAGGATTGCTCATCGTACCAGATAGATTTTCTTTAAGGTTTCGGTCACTTTCCCCTGTTGATTGTCAACCAACACCTTACAAATATACAATCCCGTAACTGCAATCCCTCCGTAACTCGCTGAACCATCCCAAGTTAGTTGCCCACGATGACTCACTGCTTCAGCAAGTACAGGTTCAGCTATTTTCCGACCAGCCATGTCAAAGATCATAACTGACATCAACCCCTGCTCCATGGGTAATTCATATTGAATTCCCAATTCATCTGTCTGCCCATCCCCATTGGGAGTGAATGGGTTAGGGTTAAGGTTAATAGTGAGTTTTGGTGGCAGTTCAATCAGATTAAGACTGTTTTCCCGACCAGCTGTTGATGCTAATTCATCAATACAGATTCCCCAATTTCGGGGGTCAGAACCCGGGGCATCGTTTCGAATTCGTTCCAAAGAACGTCCTTCTGCTATTGCCGTAAACCCATCATAGAATGTTTCATCCATCCTTCTGCTCTGGGGATCAAATAGAATCACTGCATCTTCAGTATTGTTCAATGTGGGAAAACCTGAGATAGCTTGAACATGACCTTCCCCAATAATCGGATACAGATCAGCTTGGGCGGTAAGCAGCACATAACTCCTGGCAGCAAGCATGAGCATGCTGTCTGAGATCACCTTTCCTGCTAAACTATTGTCAGAGATGAGCCAATTCTGCAAATCCACAGCCCGGTTACTCCGATTATAAAGCTCGACCCATTCCAGCTGATCAGGTAACGGAACCGGCATGAGCTCGTTGATAACCAATGGGGAGGAAAAACATGAGACATAGGATCTTAGAGCCAGAAAATTGTCTTCTGGAAGATCATCATTGGGAAAGTGAACTTCTGCAACAAAATCCAGCCACCCGCATTGATCAAGTTCCAGATTTATGGACCAAAGCAGCGTGTCTCCCGCTGTTAAAATGGGCAATAACTCATCATATTCTACGAGTTTATCCATTTCATTAAAAACTTGAACGGTAACTCTAGCCGTACTGACAGGCTCTATCCCCATGTTCAATATCTCGAATTGCACAAAAAAATCCTCGTTAATCATAAGGAGTGAATCCAGAATTTGAATTTCTCCCAAAACCAGGTTCACCGGTGGCACGTGTACTGAATTCCTACGTCCCGGTGTGATCCCCCATGGATCCTCACAGGTAGACCAACTTGCAGCCTGATCAGCGAGTTTCCAGAGAGCCAAACGCTCCAGACTTCTGCCTGCTGCACCTCCCTGGGTCGACTCATAGCCATGCGCAAGTTGTTGATTACCAAGTGGGTCAAATATCAGGATAGAATCAGATGTATTATTCAAGGATGGCCAGGGAATTAACTCAACCAGGGGTGTATTAACAGGGGTCCAATCGCTAAGTATTGCTTCATCGCCACAGAGTAAAAACAAGCTGTCCGCTGGAATCATAATTTGAGACGAAATAGTTCCCCTGGCACCACTGCGGTCCCTAAAACTCCAGCCATTAATATTAAGCGTATCAGAACCAATATTCACAAATTCCAGATATTCTACCTGCTCATCTATTGGATGGTAATGGATCTCATTTAACGCTATCTGACCTGGCGGAAAACCCAGTATCACCTGGATGGTGGTATCTGCCATGAGCATTTGAGATTCATA
>JAOZSM010000060.1:0-2937 GCA_029939675.1 Fidelibacterota bacterium | reverse complement strand
CTGGCATCGAATAGACGCACTGAATCAGATGCTGAATTGAGGGTTGGCCAGGAGTTAAGCACCAGAGCGTTGTCCGATGTAAGTGCAAAAAATGTTTTTACATCCTCATGTCCGCACAAGGTAAGCAGGCTTTCCTGCTGAAGAATATAGCAAGTATCTGAAATTAGATGCTGGGTTTGATTGGCATCCGACAGGGTCCAGCCCTGCAGAGAAACGGGACTCTCTGAGATGTTTTCAATCTCAATCCATTCACCACCCTGCCCTGTAGTTGGGCTGAACATAACCTCAGTGATACTGACTGTGTTTTCCGGGTAGGCTCCTGCTATTTCAACGCGTAAAGTATTATTAGCGGTTGTCTCATCTCCTGCGGTAAAGACATGGATTGCCAGCTTATGAAACCCCGACTCAAGCTCAAAAAGCTGTAAATTAATTTCAAGAACATCCAGAGGATCAAGTGGGTTTGAATATTCCTGAAATTGGGTCCATTCATCTGGATCAAATTCATCATTTTGATTTTCATCATGCACTATTAAGACAGAATAAGTGGAGATCCCATTTTCACCCTTGTTCTCAATAACTAATTGCACTTCTACCGGCTCTCCTACCACTGCAGAAGTCACAATGGCCGCATTCAAGCTTAAATCCCATTGGGGTGGCGTCACTGAATTGCAAAATCCCGGCGTACCATTCTCTACCTGAGATTGCTCCCAGATAGCCAGCGAGTCAGGACTATTCACTGAAATTCGTTCCCAGGAATATCCATTTTCTGAGGAACTAGACCAGGACATTTGACTAAGGGATGAAGAATCCGAGTTACGAATTATTACCATTTCACCAGAATTTGCCAGGCCCCCACTTCCGAAACTTGCATCTGTTGAAATGGTATACAGGGGAATACTATCAGGAATCAAGGCAGTGTAGGGACCTGAGCTAAAATTATAACCAGGATCCAGGATCAGGGCATACCCGTTGCTCTGAATGCTTTCCGGACCTGCCCAATGATTGATGGTATCTACACCACTACCATCACTTAAGACCCAGCCATTGATTTGTATCACATGGTTTGAATGGTTAAAAAGCTCAATAAATTCATTTTCATACTCTGATCCCTGAGGATTGGACATAACCTCAGAGATACGCAAATCACTGGCTTGCAGGCAGATAGCCAGCAGAACAAGGCTAAATTTGTACATAATGATCCCGTTTGTTTTTGTTGGGGTTTATTTGATGAGACAAAGGTAAGACAGGAATCCTGTTAATGCCAAGTTTTTCCTGATATTAACTAATAAAAAATGTATATTTAGCCCGCTTCGCTAAATGAATTAGAATAATTAGGAGGAATTTATGAGGACACTGCAACTTAGCTTTATGGTTTTAATGACCACACTTGTCATGGTCAGCTGTGGTTCAAAACCACCGGCTACTGAAACCATTGTTTACGATATGCCTGAACCAGCAAGAGCCGTTAACCCGGTGGCCCCTAGTGATCTGCCAGATTGGTATATCAACACCCCTGAAGAAGATGATACTTTCATCTACTCTGTTGGCATGGGTGAATCCCGGAAAATGAATATTGCCATTGATAAAGCCAAGCAATCTGCAAAAGTTGAGCTGTCAGAACGAATCCGAGCTACTGTCCAGAGCAAGGTAAAGAATTTTTCTCAGGAAGCCGGCATGAATGAAAACACTCAAATTGTTGAATTCTATCAATCAACCTCCCAAACAGTGACCAATAATACTATGAATGGTGTCTCTGTATTAAAACGCTATCCCTATCAGAAGCCTGGTGGCTCCTGGATGGCCTATGTTCAAATGGGTTTACGAAAAGATGCTGTTGATACCCAGGTCGTGAATATTATTCAAAATGAAGAAGCTCTTTATGCTGAGTTCAAAGCATCCCAAGCCTTTCAAGAATTGGAAGCAGCTGTAGGTACAACTCAATAATACTTGATTTATTTTTTGATCTGAAAGCGGCTCCCATTGGGGGCCGTTTTTATTTCTGCTTGAATGAAATGGAACAATTTTTATCACCATTCGTTGTTCCTGTATGTATATTTGTGTCCCAACGTTTAATGAGGAGTAAGATTTGCGTTTCCGGTCATTCCCAAAACAAGTTTCGAAATCTCTATCTATCCTTACTTTGGGCTTAATATTTATAAACTGTAATCAGGCACAGGAACCTATGAAATACAATAAACTGACCTCAGAAGAACAGCAGGTAATCCTCAACAAGGGCACTGAGCGACCTTATAGCGGTAAATACGAAGAGCATGATCAAAAGGGTACTTACACCTGCAAGCAATGTGATGCACCCCTTTATCGATCTGATAATAAATTTGATGCCCAGTGTGGTTGGCCCAGCTTTGATGAAGAGATTCCTGGTGCTGTTAAACGCGTTGCTGATGCAGATGGCCGCCGGACTGAGATTCTTTGCGCCAATTGTGGTGGCCATTTGGGACATGTCTTTCTGGGTGAAAGCTTTACACCCAAGAATACTCGCCATTGTGTGAACTCAATCTCATTGAATTTTGAAGCTGTAGAAGTCAGTGTGGAAAAGGCCATTTTTGCATCGGGTTGTTTCTGGGGGGTTGAATATCAGTTAAAAAGAGTTGCTGGTGTTATATCGACTGATGTTGGTTATACCGGGGGACACATTGACAATCCGACCTACAAACAGGTCTGCACTGGTCAAACCGGACACGCGGAAGCTGTTCAGGTAGTATTTGATCCCACTCAGGTCAGCTATGAGACTCTGGCCAAGATTTTCTTTGAGACCCATGATCCTACCCAGGAAAACAGACAGGGTCCAGATATTGGGACTCAATATCGATCGGAAATATTCTATTTCTCTGATGAACAAAAGGCTATCGCTGAGAAATTGATTGGTGTTTTGAAGGATAAGGGATTGGATGTGGTAACAGAATTATCATCAGCCAG
>JAOZSM010000059.1:10470-15601 GCA_029939675.1 Fidelibacterota bacterium | reverse complement strand
TTTTTAATTTTTAATGATCGTCCCATTTGCACCACTTGAATCTTCCATGATACTATCAATGCTGGTGATAATGACCCGTTTGCCACCACCTTCCAGAAAACTGATGCTGGCTTCGATTTTGGGACCCATGTTACCAGGTGGAAAATGTCCCTCTGCCAGATATTGTTTGGCTTGAGCCAGGCTGAGTTCCGCAAGCAACGTCTCATTATTCTTACCAAAGTTCAGAGCTACTTGATCCACATTCGTGAAAATATATAATAATTCAGCACCGATCTGGTTGCCCAGAAGTGCCGAGGCTTTGTCCTTATCAATAACTGCATCAAGCCCTTCCAAATTGCCTTTGATATTTCTAAAGGCCGGTACACCACCGCCACCTACTGCTATGACGATATGACCCAGTTCAATCAGTTGGCTTACCACGCTAGAGTTGATGATATCGATGGGTTGGGGAGAAGGTACGACCCGTCGCCACTGGCCGTCTTCCACCGGTTTAATGGTCCAACCGAATTGTTTGGCTTTTTCGTGAGCTTCAGCTTCAGGTAGAGCGGTACCAATGTACTTGGTAGGATCTTCAATCGATGGGTCAGCTTCATCAACCAAAACCTGGGATATCAGTGTAACTACTTTGCGGTCAAGTCCCTCTTTCCTGAGGCGATTAAGCAGGGACTGTTCAATCATGTAACCCATGCCGCCTTCAGTATCGGCGACATTGATCCCCAGAGGTAGATAAGGAAGGGAATCTGACATCTCTTCGGTTCGTAAAGCAGCATTGCCTACCTGGGGTCCATTTCCATGAGTAATCACAGGGATGATGTCTTGTTTTAACAAGTCGACGATAGCATCCAGACTTTCTCTGGTGCGTTTAAATTGGGTAGTGATCGAGTCTACTTCTCCCGGGGGAGAGATGGCATTTCCGCCTAGGGCTACAACTGCTTTCCGCAATATTTACTCCTTCAAAGTTTTAAGCAAAGTAATGTATTTCTTGTGGCTCGAAACTCAACCCAAATCCCGTACTATTTAACCGCGAATTACGCGAATTTCACTAATGGTTTTAACTATGAAAATTTCCATGATGAGTTTTAGAAGTGACGAGTGACAAGTAACGAGTGACAAGTGACAAGTGACGAGTGACAGGTGATGGGTGATGGGTAAAGTTGGGGCAAATTTGGAGTTAATTCTATAGTACTTGTATCAATCAGCAAACTCCAAACCTCAGATTCAGTTTTCAGTTTTCAGTATTCTGCTTCACACAAACACCCATATTCTCTATCTACTATGGAAAATGAAGTGTAAAAAATGGCATTATTTAAAAATATCTTGTAATATCAAAAAAAAAAAAACTAGATTAACCAAGTCTCAAAAAAACAGAATGAGCCCGGGTTGGATTCTTACTGAGCAACAAAGTTTTCCAGGTGCAAGTTAGTGTATTTGGAACAGGAATTGTTAGTTTACAAGTAAGGAGTTCATCAAATGAAACAAGTTCTAAGAATATGTGTTCTTTTTATACTTCTATTGACAGTTTGGCAATCCAATGTTTTTGCTTGCCGGCTATTTTCAATGATAGCTGACGAAGAGATATCACTCAATTTGGATTACGATAATCCTTCCCCAAATTATCTTAAAATGAATAGCCATGGAGAGGCTCTCCAGGCTCAAACCCATATTCACAATAGTGGGTGGGCACTACTCGCTTATCAAAATGGTAAATTCAACCTTGATAATGGCTTTGGTTATGTTTTTCGTGGGAACGGAGATGCATCCTCAGATCAATCCGGTGAGTATAACAGTGCTCAATTTTCTATCAAAGATGGTTCTAATGTAACTACACTTATGTGCCACATTCGCAAGGCTAGTTCCGGTTGTGGTAGTGGAGTCGATGAAACTATGCCTGATAATCCTCATCCGTGGATTTGGTATGAGCCGGGAATAACATATACTTTTGCGCATAATGGCACGATCTATAACAAAAGTCAATTACGTGATCTCATCACAACTGATTGGATTGACAATCATGGTGGACTTCAGACCTTCGAAGAATCTGGTTGTGGTGGGGACTGGCAGGATTCCACAGTATTTTCAGATAATGTCATAGATTCAGAGCTTTACTTTTTCTGGTTGATGAAAAATATCTTAGATGCGGATGGTGATGTATTGCAAGGTCTAAATAATGCGCTTTCCAATCCAATGTTTCAGATCATCACGGATGATAACAACTTAAATTTCACATTTTCTGATGGCTCTGCAATCTGGGCTTTTCGTGATCCTCGCTCAAGTGATTCAGGTGACCCAAACTATAGGCATACTTTATTTTGGATAGACAATGATGACTTTGCATTCAATGCAGCCGGAGTGGATTATTTTTATCATTATAAAGCGGTGATGAGTCAGCCAGTGCCAACAACAGATTGGATAGCTCTGAATGAAAACGAGTTGGTCTATCTTCCTCGCACGGGTGACGTTGTTGTTTTCCCTGATTTTAGCATTACCAACACGGTTGAGGTCAAGTCACTTGAAAAAAGCTGGAACTGGGTAGGCTTCCCGGTAATGGGGGATTATGAAGGTACTTCCATAACTTCTGTGCTTGAGAGTGTTGCTCCAAATGCCTTTTATGTCCAACATCAGAATGAAAATTCACAATATGATGTGAATTCTGAGGTTTGGACACCTCCATTAGATTTAAATGGCACTAAAGGCTATAAACTCCTCATGTCAAACGAGGACGATTACTATAACCTTCAAGCCATTGGCGAAAGAGTACCCCCTGAAACTTTCGTGCCACTTAACCAGGGCGAGAACTGGGTCTCCTACTTTATTCAAGAAAGTCAATCACCTCTGGATGCCTTGCCAGCCAATGTGCTGGATCGTCTGGTATCACTCAAGGCTCGGGATTGGTATATGTTCAAGAAAGGAACCAGATGGATCTATAGTAGTTGCCTTCCTGCTGTTGGACCTTGTCGTACGCTCGATTATGGTGAGATGTATATTTTCAACTTGAGCAGCGGACCATCCATCGATATGATTTATGAAATCGGTGGTGGTACTCCACCAGGTGGTGGACGCGCTCTGGCAGCCGGTTCCTTTGAAGTTCAGGAACTGAATGATTATACTGCCCTGACTATTGATATCATGGAGGATCCTGAAAGCATCACCGAGATAGGTATTTTTATGGGTGATGACTGTATTGGTGCTCAGCAAATCACAGAATTCCCGGTCTATATGCAAGCTTATAATGGTGATCAGTCCCTGGATGAGATCAGCTTTCAAATTGTAAGAGAATCTAGCATGACAAAAAGAAGTGGAAATCCGGAAACCGCTAATTTTAGCGGACAAACACTCCGAGAACACTTTACGCTGAGTAGTCTGGAACGTGAAGTCATGGAAAGCGGATTCGTGATCTACCATGCTGATTTGGAAAAAAGTCCAGAACCGATGATCACTGAAAGTGCCCTGTTGGCTTGCTATCCAAATCCCTTTAACCCCAGCACGACCTTGCGCTATGAGTTGGCCAAAGCATCACCTGTATCAGTGGTGGTGTACAATATGCGGGGCCGGGTGGTTGAGAACCTGTATCATGGAAATCAAGCCAGAGGTCAACATGAACTAACCTGGAATGCCAGTAGCAAAGCATCCGGATTGTATTTTGTAGTATTCAAGACAAGTGGTTACCAGTCAACCCAAAAGGTCATGTTGTTGAAGTAGTATATTGAAATAATTGGAATAACCTTGCGAAGGTTTAGCATCTTCGCAAGGTTACAAAAAATGCATTATTTGATGTAAATAGAAAGAGTTACACGGAAGAATTACAAATTGTCCAAGCTAAATTGCACTACTCGAAACAACAACAGAAGCCAACGAAAGGGTATAATTAGTGCAATTCGTGTAATTCGCGATTCAGAGAGACTTTTAACAGGTCTGTTGTTATTCATTTTCCTGTTTTCTTCTGTTCAAGCAACTATCTGGATCGTTCAGCCTGAGCCCGGTGGGCATTTTATCCATGTACAGGATGCCATTGATGGCGCATCTCACGGGGATACCATTCTGGTGGAACTAGGAGTTTACTATGAGAACATCAATTTCAATGGTAAGAATGTGGTGCTGACTTCCCGTTATCTGTTTACCGAAGATGAGTATTATATCAATCATACAATCCTGGATGGTAATCATATTGGGCGTGTAGTAACCATCGAAAACGGTGAGACCCGAGCTGCCCAGCTGATTGGCTTTACCATTCAACATGGAATGGTAACAACAATTGCGAATGAATCTCCTAATGTATATGGTGCTGGGATAAAAATCATGGAGAGTGGTCCCACTATTATAAGCTGTACAATAAAAAACAATGTAGCCAGACAAGTGGCCAGTGGCGGCGGAATTGTTTGTCACTATGATGCAACTCCATATTTTTCAGACTTAAGTATACATTCCAATTTCGCAGGGAGGTCAGGTGGGGGTATTTCCATATTCAACTCTGGAACTTATCCAGAATTTGATTCTGTGAATAAGTGTAGTATTTATAATAATTATGCTGGCTACAATAGCGATATCTCAATCAGTTACACCTACCCAGTGGAGATTTCTATTCCACTTGACACATTTACTGTAGATTGGGCAGATACAAATCTTTTATGGCTACCACCGACACTATCACTTTCTATTGAACAGGGCTATTTTGTGCCAGTTGGGAGTGATTTGTATGTAAGCCCTAATGGTAGCGATGAAAATACAGGTTTATCTTTTGATGAACCCTTTAAAACAATCCAGCATGCCCTCACTATTATTGAAAGTGACAGCCTCAGTCCCCATACGATTTTTCTGGATGAAGGCGTTTATGCTCAGTCAGGTGGTCAGCATTTTCCTTTAAATATGCGGAGTTATATCTCACTCCAGGGTGCTGGAAAAGCTTTAACTATTCTGGATGGTGAGAATCAGCAAAATTTGATTGTTGCAAACTATGATAACCACTTTTCGGTAAGTGATTTATGCTTAATCCAAACACCATATTTAGGCAATTATCGTGCTCTCAGTGTTACAGAAAATATCGGTTCTCGATTTCATAACATTGGATTTTATGAAAATAGTGGAGGGGCAATTAGAATGTTACAATTTGGGTCAGATGAATTCCCACATCCTT
>JAOZSM010000059.1:5574-10460 GCA_029939675.1 Fidelibacterota bacterium | reverse complement strand
GCAGTATCCTATTTGACAGCTTGGAAGTATTGAACAATGCTTGTTTCTGGACAATGGATTTGAGTAGACATGCGACTGCCATTCTACGAAATAGCATTATCCGTCATTCCACACCTGCTTACAATGAAGTATTAGAGCAAAACCTCAATTGGCCGCTTCTAATACACAAAATGTTCTATCTCTCCGAACCGGCAGAGCACACTATTACGAATGTTGAGATTACTCAGAACGAGAATATGGATGCTGACTACATCCTTACCGCCATGGCCCTACACGTTGCTGACAGCCGTGTAGAAATCTCAAATTGTACCTTTGCGGATAATAGTGCCCCGATTGGTGGGGCTATATCCCTGGAAGATGCTGCAGTGGTGATTGTCAACAGCATTCTATACAATAATGAGCCCAATCAAATCTGGCTTTACAATGCCGATAATGATAGCCCAAATACCGTGACAGTGAAAAACTGCTTAGTCCAGGATGCTGAATGGGGCATCAATCTTATCGGAACCAACATGGTCAATTGGCTGGAGGGAAATTTTGATACCGATCCTGGGTTCCAAGGGGGTGAAGATCATCCCTATTATCTCACTGAGAATTCTCCCGCGATTGATGCTGGGACTAATTTTTTCGTCTGGGAAGGGGATACCATAGTAGACCTGAGCCCTGATGAATATACGGGATTAGCACCTGACATCGGTGCTTATGAATATCATGCTCCTGATAGGGCTGTTGATCAGATTGCTCCTACTGGCTTTGAACTCTATCCAAATTTCCCCAATCCCTTTAATGGAAGTACCCTGATCTTATTTTCAATTCCGGAAATGGCAGATGTTGAGCTGAGTATCTTTAACATGATAGGTCAACTGGTAAAACACCAGTTATTGGAGAATATCCCTGAGGGTATGCATCGTATCCGTTGGGATGCCAGTGATCTGCCATCTGGGCTATATCTTTATCAAATCGAAGCCTCAGGTACTCAGCTTACCAGGAAAGCACTTTTAGTCAAATAAAAAATTCTGTGCCTTTGCGACTCTGTTTGCCCGGCGAAGCTAGAAGAGACTGGTGAGAGAGCAGATGGCAATTCAATTAATCTTGAATAATATCCTCTTCATTTTCCTCAAAGATATGGTCAGGGATACCCCGGTTAACCTGGTAGTCACTGAAGGCGATCTTTACCGTGCCTTTTACCCACTCATCTGTCCACCCATCATTAAAGGCTTTCATCTCAGTTGGTCGCTTACCCAGGCGTTGAATATTTTTGAATTCAGGCGGAAATTGCATACTGATATCTGTTTTGAGCGGTAAAGAAATTCCATTAACCTCAGTATATTCAGAATTTAATCTGAAGTATTCATTCCCCTCATGGGTCACCCAGGCTTGATAAATATTACCGTTGACCTGATCCACATAAAACTCGATTTTGGCAGCCCGGGTCATGAATGTGTCGTTAATGACCACCTCAAACACAGGTCGGTTATTGATTACTGTATCTGCAGTGATCCTGAAAGAAAGTGAGTCATTAAAAAAGGTAAAGAAAGGCTGGATGCCCTGTTTGGGGACTATGGCAAAGCCTTTAACCTCTACTTTACTCTTATCCGGTGCTTTATAGAGATAGTGAATCTTCCGAGACGGCATGCGAAAACCAGGAATATTCAGGGATAGTTTGATGTCTACTTCATAGTCTTCAATTTTTTCCCAATTGCTCAGCATAAGTTCGCGGATATCGCTACTAGATGGCAAATTCTTAGCAAGAACATTGTTTGAAACCAGTCCCAGAATGAACAATCCTATCATAATGTGTTTCATGAAACCGCTCCAAGAGTGATCCTAACAAAACTAAGCAGTAATGTTCTGTTGCATTTTGTTATTGGGAAAGTAGGCATTTTAGCTTTCGCGATATTAGTGTAATTAGCGGTTCTCCCCTGATGCTCACTCATGAAAGGATATCCTTTCTACGAAAAATGATGAGGGCTACACCCAGGAAGAATACAAGGTTGGAGGTGATCAAGGCCAATCCTCTAAATAATTCATCCCAGGGAATAGGGTCAAAAAAGACCATTTCCCAATTTGAGAAATAGGTGGTGAACATGTAGGGCTGGACATTCTTAAATACATCCAGGGGAAGGGTTGTGATCATAAGGAAGAAAATGATCAGTGCCATGGTTCCAATGACTGGACCAATGGCATTTCTAACCATGGTGGAGAAAAATATCGCGATGGCACTCACCAGCGCCATGTTCATAAATGAAAACCCATAGGCAATCAAGAATCTTTGCATGGCATCACTGGATTCAAGGATCAGGATGCCATCCTGAAAAACCAGCATGTCGCCGCTACCGTGCCAGATCAAACCCAATCCCAGGGTCAGCAATCCAAAATACAGGACAAAAATGAAAGTGTAGATCATGGTCGCCAGGGTTTTCGAAATAAAAATGCTCAAACGCGAGATGGGTCTCGTGGCGTAAACCCGGAAAGTCCCGTTGGCCTGCTCCCCGGCAAAGATATCACCCCCAACCAGGGCGATTAAAAAGGGAATATGAACCCAAAAGAAATTCATGATAAAGTAGGCTGCTGTATAACCGTTGGTTGGTGAGCCTTCAATAAAAAACATTTCTGAAACAGCGCCCTCGATCTGTCCCTGGATATGTGATGTACCCATGCCGTAGCCCCACAGGATCAGAGGGACAATGGCGGTGAAGAGGACAATTCCAATATAGGATCGCATGAGGGAAAATATTTTGTATAACTCATTTTGAGTCAGCTTGAGTAGCATCATTTCCCCTCCATAAGTGACGGCTTCCCAAAAAGTATATGGCAGAGCATGAATATCATCCTAACATCAATAAATATAGTCATCTATGCGAGTACGGGCTATATTCTTAATTATCAACACTTTGCGCCTCTGCGTTCTCTGCCTGCCTGGCGAAGCTCGAAGAGCGAAGACTGGCGAGAGGGACTTTTTGCGGGGTCGTCATAAGTGAAAGGAAATAATTTTCCAGCCGGTTTCGTTGGGAAAAGGAAAAAATGTTGATTCCCTGAGTGGCCATCGTTCGAATCAATTCGGGGATATCGGTATAGCGGATGTTAACGCCCAGGGCATTGGATAAACGATTGACCTCTTTGACGAGTTTCGACTCATTCAAAAATTGCAGAGCTGCCTGTGTGTCCTCAACTTCCAATTCAACAGTTACTTCTTCCATATCTCGAAAGATGGAACTTAATGAGCCTTGAGCTGCAATTCTGCCATTAAAAATGAGGGCAATATCTGAGCAGATGAGTTCCACTTCGTGCAGCAGGTGGGAGGACAGAAAGATGGTGACATTCTGCTCCTCAGCGATTTTAAAAATAAAGTCCCGAATTTCATGCATACCCTGGGGATCAAGACCCGTGGTGGGTTCATCCAGAACCAGGAGTTTTGGGTTGGGTAACAGTGCTTGAGCCAAACCCAGGCGCTGTTTCATGCCTTGGGAGAAGGTCTTTACCTTATCATTTCTCCGCTCGTATAAACTCAATAATTGCAATAATTCATTAATGTGGTCCGGCTGATCATGGCCGGTTAAGCGTCCTAAGAGCTGCATATTGTGGAAGGCGCTCAAATTTTTGTAAAAATCAGCTCTATCCACCAAGGTGCTCATGTCTTTACGCACAAGATGCCCGGAACGGCTGGAGCGATCGAAGATATTAAAATGCCCGGAATCACTGCTAATGAGCCCGGCCAGGATTCTGATCAGGGTTGATTTACCAGCTCCATTGGGTCCTAAAAACCCAAAAATGCTACCTACTGGAACGGTAAGACTTACGTTATCCAAAGCTTGAATAGTCTTAAAACGTTTGGAAATTCCGTGACACTCCAGTGCTAATGGGACATTAACTGCTTTGGTCGGGTCTTTTGTGAGAGCAGGTGCTGTTGGAGCATCAACCATAATGAGGTGAGTCTTTTCTATGGGGAAAATTAGAAAGAATGTATTCTGCCAGGGCCGTGATCGTGAGGCTGGGATTGACACCAAGGTTAGCTGGTATTACCGAGCCATCCACCACATACATATTTTTATACCCGTGCACCTTACCTTCAAAGTCACAAACGCCGTCTTGTTCCGAATTTCCCATGGCACAACCACCCAGGATATGGGCAGTGGAAGAAACATCGAAAAGGACTTCTGGTAGGACACTATAGGCATTTCCACCCATCTTCTTAGCCAACCTTTTGGCGACTTCATTGGCAACTGGTATGTAAGCTGGGACCATAGGTACTCCTGGAGCCTTGGTTGAGTTCATGCTTTTAGCTCCCAAACGCCACCAGCGTCGTTTGTAATCAAACATCATATAATTTTCGACTGTCTGCATGACCAGCAGGATAGCGGTCCGATGTGCCCACTGAAAGGGATTGAGGGATTCGAGTGTTTTTAACGGATGACGGAGAACGGTAGCTAGAAACCGGAGTGGACGTGGGATTTTGCCACCACCACCGACTAAAATGGTAGTGAGCATGGCCATGACATCCGATCCTTTAGGATAGCGAACAACTTCAACATGGGTGTCAGGATCAGGATAGATTCCAGAAGTAATGGCAATTTCTTTGGAATAATTCACATCTTTGCGATTAGTCTTAACCCCAATGAGCGTTTCAGCATTGGTGCGAATCAAATCGCCCAGGCGGGGGGACAGAGAGGGTAGATCAGCATTTGCTTTTGACTTCAACAGCAATTTGACAGTTCCCATGACGCCACCCGCTAGAATTAGTCCTTTAGTTTTAAAAGCTTTAACAGGATGGCGAAAACCCGTGCTTTGGCGAGTCAGGATTCGATATTCATCACCGCGTTTTAAAATCTTGGTCACTTCTGTTTCTGGAATGATTTCAACTCCCAGCTTTTCCGCCAGGTAGAGAT